>JAFGNH010000021.1 GCA_016927115.1 Anaerolineales bacterium
GAGAATCTTTGGAACCTGCCCCTGCCGGCGCATTCACTCCGGGGACACCTTCCCGGGGTTTGCACGGGCAGGTTCCAGGGATCCTTCTACTTCATGGTTCGTTTGTTTTTATACTTTCCTGTTTTCGGGAGAATCTTTGGAACTGCCCCTGCCGGGGCATTCACTCCGGGGACATCTTCCCGGGGTTTGTACGGGCAGAGCAATCATTCCGAGGATACTATCCCGGGGACACTATTTTTGGGAAAAATGACCCATACCAGCGACGGCTGAGCATGCTATAATCTGCTCAAATGAGCGCAGACGAGAATAAACCCGATTCCATGAATATTGAAACCAGTCAGATGGCTTCCTCTGATAGAAAAGAACTGGAAGATCCTTCGTTTGAGACTGCAGCGATGGATTCTGCCGCGAAGGAAAATCCTATCGACCGCTTCCACCGCCTGGTTAAGTCAGGAAATGAAACAGAGGAGAACCTTTCCGACGCAGAGGACAGCCTTCCAGCGGGCTCCCCAGGGCAGTTTCCTTCGGAAACTCCTCAGGAACCTTCACAAACGCTGCCTGATTCTGAGTACACAACGGGAGAATCCCAGACCACGCTGGCAGAATCGCCTGCCAGGATGCCTTTTGTACGCGTTGAATCTGCCGCTGAAAGTGCGGAAGAAGTTCTCTCTGCCAGCGCAACTCTCGAAAAAAACCTGGATGATACCTCGCCCCGCCGTCCGGTCAGATCACCGCGCATACCGGAGGCACAACCAAACGAAAGTATTCCCCTCAAACGTGTCCCGGAAACTGACATCGAGGCCACCCGGGTGTCCCAGTCTGCCTACATCCCTCCCTCACCTCCAACAAATGGCAGAGATTCAAGTGCCGGTTCCCGAGCCGACAGAATGATGGGCTGCACTGGATGCTTTATACGTATGGTCATTCTGGCACTCTTCGGGTTGATAACAATTGCTATAGCCATCATATCCTGGGGGCTTATCCAGTACTCCACGATCGCAGCTGCGCTTCCCTCCGTTGAAGACCTGAAGACACGCGCCGCACAGTTTGAAACCACACGGATCCTCGACCGCGAGGGCAATGAGCTCTACGAAATCCTCGATCCAAACGCCGGCCGGCGTACGTATGTCACGCTGGACGACATCTCACCCTACATGGTTGCAGCTGTGGTTGCCACCGAAGATTCACAGTACTACTCTCATCCCGGATACGATCTCTGGGCGATTGCCCGGGCATTCTGGCAAAACTTTACCGAAGATACGATCGTTTCCGGTGCCTCCACCATCACTCAGCAGCTCACGCGAACCCTGCTGTTCGATCCGGAAGAAGCATATCGCCGGGATGCCATGCGCAAAATTCGCGAAGTCCTTACAGCGGCACAGGTCACAGAGCAGTATTCCAAAGACGAAATTCTCGAGCTGTTCCTTAATGAGTCCAACTTCGGCAATCATGCATACGGCGTTGAAGCAGCCGCACAGACTTATTTCAACACCAGCGCCGATAAACTCACTCTGGCACAGTCAGCTTTCCTCGCGGGCCTCGTACAGGCACCCTCTGTTTATGATATCCACACCAATCGTGAGGCTACTCTGGCGCGCCTGCAAACAGTGCTCACCCTGATGGTAAAAACCAGTGATGAACAGGGATGCATCTATGTCAGCAATTCACAGCACCCTATCTGTGTCAGCGCAGAAGATGCCGGTGCCGCTTCCGTTACGATAGAAAATTACGAATTCACACCCCCCAGCTTTCCGATGCGCTATCCTCATTGGGTTAACTTTATCAAGACAGAGTTGGAAGAAATGTATGACCCGCAGACAATATACCGCTCCGGGTTTACGGTTTACACTACATTGGATCCTGACCTGCAGCAGCAAGCACAGCAGATCATCAGCAACCAGATCAACACCCTGGCAGACCGGCATGTAACCAACGGCGCATTGGTAGCTATCCATCCCTCTACCGGAGAAATACTCGCCATGGTCGGCTCGGCTGATTTCTACAATGAGGATATCGACGGGCAGATCAACATGTCTGTCCGCCCTCGCCAGCCCGGCTCCTCCATGAAACCGCTGACCTATACACTTGCCTTTGAAATGGGCTGGACTCCCGCAACCCTGATATGGGATGTGCCTTCTGAATTCCCGCCCTCCGGAAACATCGAGGATACACGCCCTCCCTATGAACCCGTAAACTATGATGATCGCTTCCACGGGCCGGTTACTGTCCGCTCAGCCCTTGCGAATTCCTTCAATGTGCCGGCAGTTAAGGCACTTAATTTCGTCCGCATTTATGACAATCCCGATACCACTGAGGAGGAAGGCTTCATTGCCTTCGCCCAACGGATGGGCATTGAGACCCTTACACGGAACGATTATGGACTCTCCCTGACTCTTGGAGGTGGTGAAGTTACCCTGCTTGATCTCACCGCAGCCTACAGTATCTATGCCAATAACGGCACCCGCATTCCTCCGGTATCCATTACACGTATTGAAGACTTTGAAGGCAATATCGTGTACGAGTATGAACAGCCTGATCTGGAGCAAGTTATCAGTGCAGAACATGCTTATTTGATCACTTCCATTCTGTCGGATAACCAGGCGCGTGCCCCCATGTTCGGCACAGATTCGATGCTTTATCTCCCCTTTGCAGTCGCAGCAAAAACCGGCACCACCAATGATTTCAGGGATAACTGGACACTGGGTTATACGCCTGACATTGCAGTCGGTGTCTGGGTCGGCAACGCGGATTACACCCCCATGGTGGACACTTCCGGTCTGACCGGAGCTGCACCCATCTGGAATGAGTTCATCCAGGCCGCTGTTGCAGACCTGACCAATAACAACCCCGCCAATTTCGCTATACCACTCGGCATCGAGGAACATGTCATATGTTCGGTTTCAGGCGCAGAACCTTCCAAATGGTGCCCTTCTCAACGCGTGGAAATCTTCGCAGCAGGGCAGCCACCTCTGGAAAAATCACAGGATCTATGGCAGCAGGTATATATTGACAGCTGGACCCGGCTCCTCGCTTCTGCAGATTGTGCAGAGTATGTTGAAGAGAGACTGGGACTTGCCGTGACAGACACCTGGGCTCAGAAATGGATTCGGGAAGAGGCAGCCGGCCGGGATTGGGCTGAATCTGTTGGTTTCGAAGATGAGGATGATATCTTCTTCATCCCTCAGGATACCTGCACAAATGACAACCCGCGCCCTGTGCTTGAAATCAGCAGTCCAGCCGAAGGTGATACCATCACCATGCTTCCACTGGTAATCGAAGGAAAGGCAGCTGCATCTGAATTCTTCAAACGCTGGACCCTATCCTACGGCGAAGGATTCGATCCTCAGAGCTGGATCCGTATAAAACGCAGCGAAACGGCATACCACCAAACCTCCGATCTCGCCTCCTGGGATCCCGAAACCATCCCTGATGGCCCCATTACGCTGCGAATTGTGATGCAGGCTACCAATGGCGGAACCATCGAAAAACGTATTCATCTCTCCTTTGATGTCGCTACACCCACTCCGTCTCCCACCCCGTCGCCTACGGAAACGTTGACTCCATCAGCAACCAGCACCCCGGAACCAACCACCACCGCCTCGAATACACGCACACCAACGGCAACCGGAAGCCCAACCAATACACGAACCCTCACCCCTTCGCCTACAGCAACTGCCACGCCGTCGCCATAAAACCCTGACACCGGTCTGAATAACCGGTGTCTTTTTCACAGGATCGGGTTTAATAAAAACAACCACTCCGAACATGCATTTTCCCTTCGAGGGGATTTCCGCATCAGTCTCCTTTTCAGTCTCCTTATCATTTTTCTGGAATAACACCGGATTCGGTTATCTGAATCAATCACAACAATCGGATCTGGGGATCCTGGTGTTCTAGCGGGTCGAGATCGAGATATGTTTCAAAATTCCCCCTTTCTACAGCCGGATCAACACTCAACCGCCGAATTTGGCGGTATTTCAAAATTCGCAGTCCATGATTCATCGCTTCCTTCAGACGTGGATCCCGCCGCAGCCGGTCCAGGATTAATCCCGATCTACTGCCGGGGACAACCAGATTGGAACCGGTAAATTCTTGTTTTCCCAGCAGGAATCCCAATGCAGCCTGAGTGCTGACCAGGAAGGATTTTACCTGCCGGCCTTGTCCATCAAGCCAGAGAACCTCGCCAGTATCGTCAACCTGAAACCCCAACCGCTGCCCAAGAGCCCAGAGTTGAGTGGTGATATGCACTCTATCAGCCTCTCGCTGGTCAGGCTGCTCTTCTTCCCTCAGATGCCAGATCCCCTCCTTAAACACAGCATAGGCTTCTGCACAAAGCCTGATCAATTTTCTGCCAGGTATTAAAATAGCGGGGAATAGCCGATACACCTGATCAACAAGCTGGTCATCCGGGAAAGATCGAGCCTCCATCAGGATTCTGGCCACCTCCCGTTCCACTCTATCGGAAAGTGGTTCCCCGGTGCCTGTATTGTCTTTTAACCAGAAAAGGCCGCGTTCAAGCTCCAGGCTCTGGTCCATGCGCAGGAAAATATCCCTTTCTTCAAGCAGCGTGTTTATCCGTTGATGATGGGAGTCCATCAGGCTGCCCGCCTGCCCTCCGCTCCTGGCTGGATCTGCTGCGGATCCGGCAAGCCATGCCAGTGCGGCAGCAGCAAGCACCGCATACGAAGCAGGTTCGCTGCGCTGCCTGAGCACATCAATCAGATAGGCTCTCAAAGATTTTTCTGTTTCCGCTGTCCTCCCGTCAGATTTTCCATAACCCGGGATCCACGTAGAAATGGCCTGTAAAGAGTCTTCATGCAGAGCAAAACCGGTTGAAGAAAATCCAGCGGTCTGGAAACCAGCAAATGCCGCCTCCAGAAAGGCGGGTTCAGCTTCCAGGATGAGTGTAAGGGCCGGTTTCTCCACTACAAGGTGTTTCTCCAATCTGCTGAGTACGCTTTTCAGTGCACCAGCATACCAGTGCCAATCAACACGGTGGCGCAGCAAAGAGCGTTTTATAGGTTGCGCAGCCTCCTTGCCAAATAGCCAGATTGCCCACAGAACTGACAATGACCAGAAAGCCTGGTTCGGCCGTGGAAGAATGCTTACCATCTGGTGCGGTGACATTTCTGATAAGAATGGTACAAGATCACGCACAGAACCAGGGTAAAGGCATATCGTGCCGGCCCCCAATGGCGTTCCCGGCTCCCAGCTAATCACTTCAACTTCAGTTTCCGGTTGGGACCACCGATCCACACTCCAAAGCAGCGCCTGCCAGACATTGTATTCATAATAGCGCGGTGAAAGGCTCAACTGCTTCGGCCTTGGCCTGCTGCTTTGTGGATAACTCCATAGAGAGGTACACCGGTCCATAGCTGAAAGGCAGAGGGCGCGTACAGCCGGGGCCAAGAGTGGGTCAAACTGAACCTGATCAAGTTTATTCAACAATACATCGATTGCTATCTGTGCTCGCGGTGTATAGATGTCCAACGCTTCTGCAGCGGATTGCCGGTAAGGATCTCCTGGAGGAGCTATCCGCGCCAGCAGCATCTCCCGATGCTGGCGGTACGCGGACAGCTCACGCATCAATCTGGCATCCTCAATCCCGGCAGGTGTTTCCCCCTCGAAATTACACCGCTCACAGCGATATACCTTATAGGAGGGAACATCCTTCGGCGTTATCCACAGGAAGGCATCCACAATTATGTCATGTCCGCAATGCTCACAGCGGGAACGGTAGAGTTCCTGCAGATACTGCTCCAGGCGGACATCATCCTTGGGAAGATTCCCCAGCCGGGTAAGGGCAGTCTGCAGTTCCTCCTTTTTAAAAGGTTGGGCTGTATGCCGGATCAGAAAGCGAAGGATCGGGTTTGTACAGGAAACAAGAACAGCACAGCCGGCCTCAGCAGCCTCTGCCACCAGCCGGGGTGAAGATCCGAACACATCCAGCAGGTTGGCTCCCTGTATTCCCTGATTCCGGAGCAGCGCTGAAACCGCCCCTGGTTCAAGCGGCGGCAGGAATCGATCCAATGGAAGGGGTCCACGCTCTGATCCCCCCGGTGGGACGTAAAGTTCCATCATTTTCCAGTATACGTCAAAAACCACCCCAACTCGCAGGTTGCGCCCGGCTTATCGTCTCTACATTGTAAGTACCAGAACCCACTCGGCTGTGATTACAAGTGCAGGTACAATAGGAAACAGACCGGGTATATGTGCGGTCTGAACAAACCTTCTGAGAGGGCTGTCATGAACTTCAGTAAAAGGATATTTATTATAACCACTCTCCCGCTGATATTTTTTTTACAGGCCTGTACACCGACTGCAGCAACTCCTTCTCTGGCAGAAAAGGCAGGAACTAATACTCCGCAGCCCAGCCCACCACCAGAAACGCCCACTATTGAACCGCCGAATACGGAAGAAGTTCGCTCCTGCCCGATCGAAGAAGCACAGATTCCCATGGCAGATCTCAGTGATCCGCTTTCTGCTGAAGAACCTCTCCTGGCATACCTCAACAGTGGTGGATCGCTCCCAGCCCTCACTGACCAGCTGACTGCCTCAGCCATGATCCCGGCCGCAGGCAGCGGTATTGCCGAGACCCTGATCAACCAGGACACTTTGCTCGACCTCGTTTTTCTCCTTGTCCAGGCTGACAGCGCCCACATGCATCCATCCGGAAGAATGTACATCTTCCTGTGCGACCAGGATCATTACAAAACCGCATACACATCACCTGTGGATGAAAACTGGTATAACCCCCAGATTCATACCATCCAGGACCTCAATGGGGATAATCTCTCGGAGATTGTGTTTTCAGAAACACAGTGTGGTGCACATACCTGTTTTGCTTCAACACGAATTTACAGCTTTTATGAAAACGAGCTGCGAAATCTCATGACAGGGTCAAGCGAAGACATGCCCTTCCCGATCTTTGAAATCAGCACATCAGAAACCCTGCCTCCGCAGATAATTGTCACCGCATCTGCAACAGGGTCTGTAGGAGCCGGCCCCTTCCAGCCTTTCCGGCGGATCTGGCAGTGGAATCCGGATAGCAGTTTGATTGAACCCGGAGAGGATATCTATCTTGAGACTCCCTTCCGGATTCATGCATTCTATGCCGCTGAAGATTTCTTTACTGCGGGGGCTTTCGAGGAAGCGCTTGCTGCATACGACCGAGTGATCCAGGATACAGGTCTCTCAGACTGGAGTGATCCCGTCAGGGAGCAATCTGTGCTGACTGCATTCTCCCGATTTCGGAAAATACAGGCTTATGTAATGGCTGGAAGTGATGCAGATGCCGGTAATGTACTTGCAGAATGGAAGGACATGGAATCAGACAGTTACAGCACTCCATTCTTCAATGCTGCCGAACTGTTCTGGATCAAATACCTCGAAACAGGAGAATCCGCTGCAGCATGTTTGTCAGTGGCAGAATATGCCGTGGATCATAAAGCAGAACTGATCGATTCGCTCTATTTCGGGTATTCAAACCGGCTTTATGAGCCTGCTGATCTGTGCATATCCGAATTGGATTAATCAGGGCTGCCCAGCCAGTGCCCTGTGCAGATCCGAATTGGATTAATCAGGACTGCCCAGCCAGTGCCCTGGGCAGATCCGAATTGGATTAATCAGGGCTGCCCTGCCAGTGCCCTGGGCAGATCAGAATTGGATTAATCAGGGCTGCTCAGCCAGTGCCCTGGGCAGATCCGAATTGGATTAATCAGGGCTGCTCAGCGAGTGCCCTGGGCAGATCCGAATTGGATTAATCAGGGCTGCTCAGCGAGTGCCCTTTCCAGATCGGTGACGCTATCCATCCAGGCCATCTCTTTCAAGAACGCTGCCGGATCGTTTAGCTGCTGCCATAGTGCACGTACCGCCGCACCGACAGGATCCTCTCCGGCAGCCCCCCCGCCAGCCTGATCAGCGTAGGCGCCGTGGAACGCAAAGTATGCCTGGTTCAGTTTCCGGATCGCATACCCGTTATCCCAGAAGAAAGCTCTGCGCTCCTCCATATACGTCTCCGCTTCTTTTACTTTACCTTGAGCCAGCAGTGAATCCACGTTTATACGTGTCTCACGCATTTCAGCGTTAAAATCGAAAACCGGTTCCTGGATTTCATAAAGAAGCGGAATATCTGCTGCTGCATCCACTTCAGGAGGCAGCAGATCCGGATAAAAAGCCGCCAGTACCCGGTGTGAAATCTCCTTGCCTATCAGATTGGCCACAGTTTCATTCATGGTACGCAGCTCAGCGCTTGTGCCGTACTGGAGACCGAGTGGATGCAGGCTGAGGTAGTTGTGTGTCCATTCATGGGCAATAACCTCCAGGATCCAGGAAAGTGAAGTACTCTCCAGAACCATGGTTGGGTAAATGCCGATTCCACCTGTCGCAACAACAAGCGCTGACACATCCAGATCTTGTTCCACCTGGTTTTCAAGCGATACCCGCTCCTCGAGTGTGAGGGAAGCATCAAGCTGAATATTGGCATCCTGCCTGATAACATCACGCGGGGAGACGATGAGAGCATAGGGTGTCTGTGTCAGATGGAACGCAACCGGTGGTACTGCAGCCCCCAGAATCCCAATGCCCGCTTCGGATATCGCAGCCCCGACCTGCTCAGCCAGGATGGATTCAGCCAGTGCCTGGATTGCGTCACGCGCTTCGCTCATACTCTCACGCTGCTGAATATAGTCACGGGCCTGCACTTCCGGATCCGGAATCGCGGGATCTGTAAAAATCAGGTCAATAGCAGCATTCACCTGGTTGATGGAATAGGTCAGATAGAAATATTCCCGTACAACTTCCGTTCTGGTTTTTTCATCCAGCAACGAACTGGCGCCTGTTGAAACCTGGCTCCAGCGCACTAAGCTCGCATTCACCGTCCAGCTGGTAAAATCAAACTCAATCGGACGGGTATACTGCCGCACTACCTGTGCAGGTTCCACCTGAACCAGGACACTTCCTTGCAGTACCAACAGCATCAACAGCAGCCAGAACAACTTCTGCAGCTGGTTTTTTATTTGTGAAGTAATCTTACTGACACTGTTCATGCTGGCATCGTACCATAAAAGCATGGCGGCAGCAGATCAGTTATCTTCCGGCATATGCTATAATCCGAACACTTATGAAACATAGAAAATAAATCAAGCCGATAGGAACACATGAACTATCTGATAACAGGTGCAGCCGGCTTCCTGGGGTCTGCGTTAGCTAATCGCCTGACCAAAGAAGACCACCTCGTACGCGGCCTGGATGATCTCTCCAGTGGAGATCGAAACAGGCTGAGTCCTGATGTGCAATTTTCCATCGGCGATGTAAACAATCGTTCGCTGCTCTGGACACAACTCAAGGATATCGACTGTGTATACCACCTGGCCGCGCGTGTATCCGTTCCCGAATCCATCCTGTATCCGAGGGAATATAACGCAGTAAATGTCGGGGGAACGGTCAGCGTAATGGAGGCCATGCGCGATGTAGGAGTGAAGCGGGTGGTCTTGATTTCCTCCGGTGCTGTCTATGGAACCCAGGGTGAGCAGCCGCTGCGTGAAAACGCGGTACCCAATCCACGCTCACCCTATGCTGTCTCCAAGCTGGCAGCAGAATACTATGTCCGCACCATCGGCAGCCTGTATGGTATTGAGACAGTATCCCTGCGTGTATTTAACGCGTACGGACCCGGCCAGCCTCTTCCTGCTTCACATCCCCCCCTGATCCCTCACTTTCTGCGCCAGACTGCCCGCGGCGGCACACTCGTCCTTCATGGCGATGGCGCACAGACTCGTGATTTTATCTTCATCGAAGATGTTATCGATGCCATGGTCGCTGCTTCAACTGCACCCACCGTGGACAGGCAGGTTATCAATATTGGCAGCGGCATCGAACATAGTATTCTCAATATCGCCCAGGCTGTCATTGAGTGCCTCGAAAAGGAAGCGCATTGGATCTTTTCTGAAGATTCCGATCCGGGGCCCAACCGGATGTGTGCGGATATGTCTCTCGCACAGGAAAAACTGGATTTTTTCCCCCGCGTCAGCCTCGAAGAAGGTCTGCGCCTTACTGCCTTGCGCGACGATCGTTTTTCTCTTGTCGATTCTGACTGATCGGGTAACCTGACTGTCCTTCCGGTTTTATGGTCCCTGTCCGTTCAAGTGGAAACCCGGACTGGCGACCAGTCTTTCATAGGTAACCAGTTATTCGGGGCTTCTATCTATTGGAAGCATCCCCTCAGCAGAAGACTCGTACCGGCAGTTCCCGGACCCGGCCGGAAACCCGCCCTTCAGGAATAGGACCGATGCCCGGATCTGACAAACTTCAACGAACCTTTTATACCCGTGAGACCCTGATTGTGGCTCGTGAACTTCTGGGACAGCGGTTGGTTAGCATACAGGATGGCGTGCGCACTTCCGGGATCATTTTTGAAACCGAGGCCTATATCGGTACCGGGGATATGGGCTGCCATGCCCGCTCCGGCCGGACTACACGCAATGAAGCCATGTGGGGACCTGCAGGGTTTCTGTATGTCTATTTCACATACGGAATGCACTGGATGCTGAACCTTGTTACCGAAGCGGAGGGATTCCCGGCTGCCGTCCTTCTACGTGCAATACTCCCTCAAGAAGGATTGGCAGAAATGAGACGCAGGCGGAAGTACAAACCTGATCGAATTCTAACGAATGGGCCGGCAAAACTATGTCAGGCGCTGGATATCGACGGCCAACTGAATGGGTTGGACAGCACACAGGCAGACTCTCCGGTCTTCATTGAAAGAATGCCTGTGGTTGAAAATCAGTTCATCTCTACCGGCGCACGCATAGGCTTGAATTCTGTTCCTGAACCATGGAAAAGCATACCTTGGCGTTTCTTGTATAAACCCGCTGCAAGTGCTAATCTGTCATCTGAGCTATCGCCATCTCCTGCGCCTTAAGATATTTTAAACATCTGTGCTTCAGTGCGATAATCAGAGTACAATAGAACTACGATTTTTCTGGCAGGCTGAGAGGGTGGAAATGATGAGAGATCGGTTGTATAACTATTTCCGGCCCAGAATAGAACCGGAACACAGAATTTTTCAAACCCGTTTTATATCATTCCTTTGTTATACCAAGTACGTCCTCCTCATTCTATGGTTCCTGTACTACCTCGCTTCCTCATTGGAGTGGATTGACCCAAGATTCCACAACAACCTGGAAATACTCCCTATTGTTCTGCTGGCTGTTCTGACAACCTGGCTGTACAGCACCAATGACAAAAATGGTATCGTTCAGACCGGAATCATCATTTCATTGAGCTACCTTTTTACAGGGATTGCCCTTGTATTGTTCCACCCGGCCTGGATTAACCTGTTGGTTCCGATTTTAATTGTAAGCATTACAGTTGTGGGGACACTCATTGGTGGTGGTCTTGTGTACCTCATTGCCTTGATTAATCTGCTGGCACTGACTCTGGTATGGTTCTACAGCCGCTCCATTGCACCAGATATTATGCTTTTTAATACCACCGGCAGCATCCTCTTCCTGCTGATGAGTGCAGCCACGCTGGCCGGGATCGCCCATCTTCTTTACAATATATCCGCTAATATGCAGCGGACGCTGAACCTGCTGAATGACCGGACGCATCAGCTTGCATCGCTTGCCCATACCGATTCGCTCACGCAGCTCGCAAACCGCAGATTCCTGATCGAAATCCTTGAACGCGAATTTTCCCGGGCCCGGCGCTATAACCGCCCGCTCAGCCTGATCTACCTTGACCTTGATGGCTTCAAGGAGATCAACGATCAATTCGGCCATCTTTTCGGCGATGAAATCCTGCGCGGCGCTTCTGTCACCATGAAAGCTGTTCTTCGCGCTACCGATATGCTGGCTCGTATCGGTGGGGATGAATTCGCTGTCCTCCTGCCGGAAACAGACCTTGAAGGGTCGGTGAATGTCGCCCGGAAATTACGCCGCTCCCTGGCATCCTACGGCGACCAGCTGAACAGTGCACAGCCTGAAAGCTCCACAACAGAAGAAATAATCCCCCCACTCACTTTCTGCAGCGGAGTCAGTACACTCCATCCAGAAGACAACTCGATCGACGATATGCTCTCCAGAGCGGATGATGCACAATACCTGGCAAAAACAACCGGAAAAGCTCATACCCGACTTGAAACCGAAATATAATAACCCCATGGTTGTTTCTGAGGAGGTTTCTTCTTGATTTATTCCCACACCATCCAGTTTGATACCCATGGAAACACCGATATGATCGACCTCACAGATCGTGTTGTGCGCATCGTCAATCAATCCAATATCCATAATGGCGCTGCGGTTATTTTCACCCCATCCGCCACCAGTGCACTGACTACCATTGAATACGAATCCGGTGCCCTGAAAGATTTAAAGCGCCTTTTTGACGAACTCGCGCCTGAGGATCGGGACTACTTCCATAATGCCCGTTGGGGAGACTATAACGGCCACTCCCACCTGCGGGCAGCTATAATCGGGCCGTCACTCTCAATCCCGATCCATGCCGGGGCACTTATTCTCGGCACCTGGCAGCAAATACTGTTTATCGACTTCGATAATCGCCCCCGTCAGCGTGAAATCTTTGTACAGGTGCAGGGAGAACCAGCCTGACCGCTTCCGAAACAGTTTTCCTGAGCCTTTCTATCCGGTCGTTTCGCTTCCCCTGAAGTAGAATCCATTCCACTGTGAGAACATCACGAAAAAAACTGACTTGAATCTTACGCTCTTCCCTCTGCCAACTATGTTAGAATTTTTGCATTCGTACATAACGGAGAAGATATGGCGTTTCGACTGCTGGCAGTATTGGCACATCCAGATGATGAAAGCTTCGGTCCCGGTGGAACACTGGCTCTCTACGCACAGCGAGGTGTAGAAATCCACCTTGCCTGCGCTACTCGCGGCGAAGCAGGCGGTATTCCCATGGAACTCGCTCATAAAAACCTGGATACAGGCCAACTCAGAGAAGCTGAACTTCGCTGTGCTGCCGGTGTCCTGGGACTGACTGGCGTACACATGCTCAACTATCGGGATTCAGGCATGCCCGGCTCTCGTGACAACATACACCCTCGGGCTCTTGCAGCTGCACCTGTAGATGAAGTTGCAGCGAAGATAGCCGCGCTGATCCGCGAGATCCAGCCCCAGGTGGTTATTACATTTGACCCGATCGGAGGGTACCGCCATCCCGATCACATCGCCGTGCATCAGGCTACTGTGCGGGCTTACAGGCTTGCTGCTGATCCAGCGTTCCACAGTGAAAACCTGCCACCGTATTCACCACAGAAATTGTATTACCACACCTTCTCGCGCCGCTGGCTGCGAACCATGGTCCGCTTGATGCCGCTTCTGGGTAAGGACCCACGAAAGTGGGGGCGAAACGGTGATATCGATATGACTGCCATTGCAAACCAAAACTTTCCAATCAATACCAGAATAAAAATCTCCTCTGTTGCAGAAATCAAGAAAAACGCATCCGCCTGCCATAAAAGTCAGCTTCAGAACAGTTCGTCCTCAAGCTCCCTTCTCAGCAGGCTGATTGTTGCTTTTAATCCTTATGAGGATTTTATGCGGGCTGACCCACCGGTAATTGGGGCTGCGATAGAAAAGGATTTGTTAGCCGGTGTGCATCCGTGAATCGATCCTGCAGGATGCCATAACCATCACTGCAATGCAAATCAAGATCAACAAATCAGACCTTACATCGGCCAGCAGCACAGTCATCTGGACAACCGTTTAATAAATCAGGGTGGATTAGACGCATTTTACCGGGCATGGTATCATACCGCCGACACCAGTACGAACTTACAGGAATAAACTATGAAATCAGAATCCGAACCAAGAGGGCAAAACCAGCTTATACCCAATAACTTTAATCTCCCCCGCCGGATCAAGCGGCTGGCTGATCTCGCCTATAATCTGTGGTGGACCTGGAATGCAGACGCTGAGCGGTTATTCCGCAATATCGACCGCTACACCTGGGAGGATACCAACCACAACCCGGTCGTCTTTCTACGGCGGGTTCCCCGCCAACGATTGAACGCAGCCCTCCACAACCGCCGCTATCTGGAAGCCTATGACCATGTGCTGCGCTCCTTTGATGATTACATGAAGAGCGGCAGCAGCACCTGGTATGCACAACAGTTTCCCGAACACTGCAATCAACCCATCGCCTACTTTTCCACTGAATTCGGCCTGCACCAGACCATGCCCATCTATGCAGGCGGCCTTGGAATTCTCTCCGGCGACCATATCAAGGAGGCCAGTGATCTTGGGCTTCCTCTTGTAGCAGTCGGTTTCCTTTACACGCAGGGATATTTCGTCCAGCATATCAGCGAAGACGGCTGGCAGGAAGCGCGTTACACACGGCTGTCCTTTGACAACCTGCCTGTTATCCCGGTGCTCGATCTTACTGGAGAACCTGTCCTGACCAGCGTAAAGTTTGCAGGCCGGGAAATTTTTGCCCGCATGTGGCGTGTGCAGGTAGGCCGTGTTTCCCTTTACCTGCTGGATACCGATGTTGCCCGCAATTCAGATTCCGACCGCCAGCTGACTTCGCGTCTGTATACTTCTGATCTTGAAATGCGCGTGTCGCAGGAGATTATCCTGGGTATAGCTGGTGTGCGGGCTCTCAGGATCCTCGGGTACAACCCATCGGTCTATCATATGAACGAAGGGCACTCCGCCTTCCTCATACTGGAACGACTTCGCGAGCTGGTAGATGCCGGCCATGACCATGAAACTGCCAGACAGATTATCAGAAAAAGCACGGTTTTTACCACCCATACACCGGTCCCGGCAGGGCACGACGAATTTCCGATCTGGATCATTGACAAATACTTCAATGAATTCTGGCCCAAACTCAAAATGGATCGGGATCAATTCCTCGATCTTGCCCGTCACCAGCAGCCGTGGGGAGAAGCTTTCGCCATGGCAATCCTGGCCTTCCGCTTCAGCGAACATGCCAACGGGGTCTCCGAACTGCACGGTCAGGTCGCCCGACAGATGTGGTCATTCTTATGGCCAGACACCGAGGTTGATAACATCCCGATCACACATATCACCAACGGCATCCACACCAGCACCTGGCTGGCCCGCCGTCTCAGTAATCTCTACAACCGTTACCTCGGACCGGACTGGCTGCAGAATCTTGAAAACCCGGTCTTCTGGGAAGCAGTACAGCATATACCCGATTACGAGCTTTGGGCTGTACACCGCCACCTGAAGCGCAAACTGCTCTACTACATCCAGGACCGTGCTCGCGGGTTGTGGCTGCAGGGTAACACACATCCGGTGCAGGTTATCGCCGGCGGTGTCCTGCTTGATCCCAATGTACTTACAATCGGGTTCGCCCGCCGTTTCGCCACCTATAAACGTGCAGATCTTATCCTGAGCGATATGGAGCGTCTTCTCCGGCTGCTCAACCGCCCGGGAATGCCTGTTCAGATCATCTTCGCCGGGAAAGCACATCCAGCCGACGAACCGGGCAAGCGCCTGATCCAGGATGTGTACCGGCTGGTCAAACAGCATCCAAACGGCGGCAGACTGGTCTTCCTGGAAGACTACGATATGAATCTGGCTCGATATCTGCTGCATGGTGTGGATGTATGGTTAAACACACCACGGCGTCCCAACGAAGCTTCCGGCACCTCCGGCATGAAAGCTGCATTGAACGGGGTTCTCAATTTCTCCATACTGGATGGATGGTGGCGTGAAGGCTATAATGGATTCAACGGCTGGGTAATCGGAGACGATTTCTCCATGGAAAACGCCGAAGAACAGGATCGAACTGATGCAGAAAGCCTGTACCAGACACTGGAAGAGTCCATCATTCCAGCCTACTACGACAGATCATCCGATGGGCTGCCGTTGGAATGGCTGGCACGCATGAAGAATTCCATCCAGACACTGGCCCCCCGTTTCAGCCTGCGCAGGATGCTGAAGGAATACGTAACAGAAATGTATCACCCTGCGTTGCCGGCACACGATACAGAGAAAAAGGATCAATAAAAGAGCATGTTAGACTTTCTGGCTATTCCCGAAAGTATTTTCCCGCTGGTCATTTTCTGCCTGCGGGTAGTCGATATGTCAATGGATACACTGCGTGTCCTGTTTGTTATTCGTGGCCGCAAAGGCCTGGCGTGGATTCTGGGCTTTGTCCAGTCCACGTTATGGGTTATTGCGATCACCAGTGTCCTTAGTAATCTCGACAACATTCTTAATATTATCGGTTATGCAGGCGGCTTTGCGACTGGTATCGTTGTGGGTATGACAATCGAAGAACGGCTGGCTATCGGGCATGGAAATCTACGTATTATCAGCTCGCGCAAGGGCAGCGCGATAACCGAACAACTGCGAAAAGCCGGTTATGGAGTAACCGAACTGCCTGGCCGGGGCCGTGATGGCATGGTGACCATCCTGGATGTCAGTGTCCAGCGAAAAGATATTGCCAGAGTGCGCATGCTAGTGGATAGTGCCGATCCTGACGCCTTTATCACAGTGGAAGAAATCCGACCGCTTCATCGCGGCTACTGGCGTGCCTGATTGCGGATTTCCTACAGATTTGCAGCCTTTCCGGTTATTGTGAACGAGCTGCTCTGGAGAAGTTGATACCGATGCCGTCAGAAACAATCGGCGACCTGCCCTGGCAGTCCATCCATCCTCTTTTGATCGCATTATTCATTTTCTTACTGCGTGGGCTAAACCTCACTCTCTCGACAGTTTCCACCCTGCTCGTTGTCCGGGGATTCCGCCTGGCTACCTGGATGCTCACTTTTTGCCAATCCATCCTGTTTATTACCGTCATCCAGGGTGTGCTGAAGAATATGGATTCCCTGCTTAATGTTGTAGCTTATGCAGGAGGCTATGCAACCGGAATTCTGGCCGGTATACTGCTGGAATCGCGTATCTCACCCGGTCACAGCATGCTGCGTATCGTCAGCTGCAGCCGGGGAGAAGCGATCTTTAACGCACTGCATCAGAATGGTTTCGGTGCCACCATCATTTCCGGGCGGGGCAAAGACGGGATGGTGGCCAGCATTCTGTGCTTTCTGCGTCGCCGCGATATAAAACAGGTTCATACAACAGTTCTGGAGATTGATGAGGATGCTTTTATTGTCTCTGAAAACGTCCGCCAATTGCTCGGCGGCTGGCATACCTGATCCGGAAACAAGCAGTTCCATAAATCAGCGGTTGAACTGCAGCAGAACATAATCCGCTGGCTGTTTGCGTCTGATTGTGTGAAAAGGTATAATCGCCGCCATCAAGACGCAACAACTCGAAGGGAACATATGGCCCTGAAAGGGAATCTGCGTGACTTCAGTGTGACGCAGTTGTTCAACCTCATCAATCTCGCCGGAAAAACCGGCACGCTTACGATTGAAGGCCCATCGGAAGCTGCCTGGGTTTCTTTTCGCGAAGGCAAGCTGATCCACGCACAGCTCGGCCATGAGAACGGTACCCTGACAGGCATTCTTCTGCGCAGCGCCCTGCTTACACCCCGCCAGGCAAAGGCCATCAAGGAAAATACCGCAGATAAAAGCGATAAGGAACTGGGACTGATCCTGATCAACGCAGGCTACCTGAACCAGCAGGATATCCTTTCCAGTATCCGCAACAACGTCATGCAGATCGTCTACCAGCTGTTCACCTGGAATGAAGGCTATTTCCGCTTTGATGATCAGGTACTTCCCCCTGCCGACCGCATCACAATCCGACTCAATCTTGAAAATATCATTATCGATGGTGCGCGCCGCATGCGGGAAAATGAAGCCCTGAAAGAAGAGATCCCTAATCTTGATATGGCGCTGGATTTTGTTGACCGGCCGGGCGCGAATATCCGCGATGTGAACCTGAATGTCGATGAATGGCGGGTTGTTTCCTATGTAAACCCGAAAAACTCCATTCGGCAGATCGCAAAAGCCAATAACATGAGTGAACTGCAGGTTCGCAAAATTGTGTACGGTCTCCTTCAAGCCGGCCTGGTGGAAATTATCCGCCCTGAAGGAATGGAACTACCACAACAGACGAAACAATTTACACCGGTTGATAAGGAGCGGCATTCATCACTTGTAAACCGCTTGATTAATCGAATTCGTTCATTATAAGCAGGTGCCTTATGCAGACAGTCAAAATGGTCGTTACCGGCCCTTTCAATTCCGGTAAGACAGCATTTATCAAATCCGTCAGCGAAATCGATGTCGTTTCCACTGAACGGAAAATCTCCGCGGAAGCCGAACGGATCAAAGAGACTACCACTGTTGCCATGGACTTCGGCCGTATAACAGTCGATGATGAACTGGTCCTCTATCTTTTTGGCACTCCCGGTCAGAAACGATTCGATTTCATGTGGGAAATTCTCTCAGAAGGAATGCTCGGTTTTATTGTGATGGTCGACAGTTCACGGCCGGAGACATTTCGCGAAGCAAAAGGCATTTTGCAGACTTTTCGCGCGTACGCCCCTACTCCTTACGTCGTGGCTGCCAACAAACAGGATATCGATGATGCCTGGACTGTCAACGACCTCCGAATCGCCCTGAAACTGGATCGGAACATCAAAATGCTTCCTTGTATGGCTCATGATAAGGAATCGGTCAAGAATGTCCTGCTGGAACTGCTTTACAGTATTCTTGAGGAAATGAACGAATAAAACTCTCAAGGCATTTCCAGTCCCCCCGACAGAAATGCCTCTGGTTCAGGAATGCCGGCATGCGTTGACGGGTATAGACGAAGTTTTAGGTGGGCTGGAGGGGCTGGATTATCCCTGGGCAGCACGGCTTCAGCTTCTCTATAGAGCCTGATTACCAATTTGTATTGAAGGATACAGCTGGATGGAAGAAGAAACACAGGAAACACGTGAATTCTACCTGCCCAATAAAATGGGGCGGATCTTCATCCTTTCCCATGAAGAAATTCTGGGCAAAACCGGTATGAATGCCGTACTCAAGATTGCTGATCTGCCAGGTTGGATCGGGCAGCTCCCGGCAAACAACTTTGAGCCCGGTTTTTCGTTCACAACCTGCGGGAAAATCGAAGCAGCCCTTGAAAAAATGTACGGCCCCGCAGCAGGAAGAGGGTTGGCTCTTCGAACCGGACACGCCGCCTTCAAATATGGCCTCCGTGAATTCTCCTCACTCCTCGGCATTACCGAGTTAAGCTTCCGACTTCTCCCGCTCAGTATGAAAATACAGAACGGTCTCAAGGCACTGAACACACTATATAATCAGTACAGCGATCAGATTGTCCGCCTCGAAAAAGAAAATGACGGATTCCTCTGGCATATTGACCGCTGCCCTTATTGCTGGGGGCGGGATAGTGATTCCCCGTGCTGTCACCACGCTGTTGGTATTTTCCAGGAAGCCATGCACTGGATCAGCGGTGGAAAGTATTTCCATGTTGAAGAGAGCAGTTGTAAAGCAGCAGGAGAGCCTTCCTGCACCATCCACATCAGCAGTAAACCCGTCGAGTAAACCTCTCCCAACGCTGCATCCCTACCCTGGTATGCAGTTCACATATAACACTTCTAATTTTTATGCTGCCCTCCCACCCGTCGGTTTCCTTCGCTTTCAGATTTCCCACTCAGACAGATGTACAGATTCAGCTCATAAACAACCCTTCGGCAGCTTCTCGTTTTCCACTTCAACCTTATGGTATACTATTTTCGATCAGCAACGGGGAGCTCTGTAACCAGGGCTGAGAGGAGGATTACCTCGACCCGCTGAACCTGCACCGGATAATGCCGGCGGAGGGATTGCATATATGAAAAGCAAATCCTTCTCCGGTTCAAGGGAAGGATTTTATTTTGCGAATTGTTATCTTTGCTAACAGCGATCTCACCGCTTTCAGCATCGAACGAGCCCGCCTTACAGAACACGATACCATCCTCGCAGCTGACGGAGGCGCTCGCCACTGCCGGGCTTATAATATTCAACCAGATGCCCTTATCGGGGATTTTGATTCCCTCCCTGCCTCCATCCTGCAGGAGTACAAGGATGAAGGTATTCCCATCCACCGCTACCCAACTAATAAGGATTACACCGATCTGGAGCTTACATTGCAGTTTGCCCTGTCGTTGCATCCTCGCGAAATTCTCATCCTGGGAGGCCTTGGTGGGCGCTGGGATCAGAGTATTGCGAACCTGCTCCTTTCTACCTCACCAACCTGCGCTGATGTCACCGTACGCTTGATCGACCAATCACAGGAAGTGGTTGTACTCCGATCCGGAGAAGGTTATACCCTTCACGCCCAATCTGGCGACACCGTCTCGCTGATCCCCATCGGTGGCGATGCCCTGCATGTCTCAACCAGCGGCTTGCGTTATCCTCTGACTGATGAAACCCTGCATTTCGGTGCCACCCGGGGCATCAGCAATGAGATGTTAACCCCAAGTGCTGAAATTACTGTAGGAGAGGGATTTCTGCTCTGTGTTCTGATATACAGCCAGAGCCCTTCTCAAGGAGAACAATCATGAAAAAAGGCAGTTTACTTCTACTCCTTTCAATTTCCGTCCTGCTTCTGCTGCCAGGATGCCAGCCGTCTGAAAACGCTGAAGCGGTTGTCCTGACTGTGATGACTCACGATTCGTTCGAAATATCCTCCGAAGTGGTGGAAAAGTTCGAACAGGAATACGGCGTCCAGGTACGGTTTTTTAAAGCAGGTGATACCGGTTCCGCCTTGAATAAAGCCATCCTTGCCGGAGATAACCCGCTCGGAGATATATTCTATGGTGTGGACAACACCTTCCTGAGCCGGGCTTTGCAGGAACAGATTTTCGAATCCTACACATCACCAGCATTGGCTGAAGTTGACCCGGCTTTTATCCTCGATCCTCAGCACCGCGCGGTACCGATCGATTACGCTGATGTGTGTATCAATTACGACCGTTCATACTTCGAAACCAACAACCTGGCCCCGCCCAATACTCTCGAAGACCTGCTCGATCCCGCCTACGCGGGGCTGCTTGTAGTGGAGAACCCCGCCCTGTCCTCCCCGGGATTGGCTTTTTTACTTACTACCATCGGTCATTTCGGTGATCCTGGCTACCTCGATTACTGGCAGGGGCTGGTTGAAAACGGCGTCCTGGTCGTCAACGACTGGGAAACCGCCTATTACAGCGAATTCAGCTTGTGGGATGGACAGCACCCCCTGGTTGTGTCCTACAGCTCCAGCCCGCCATTTGAATTTATCTATGCCGAAAGCCCGCTGGAGGAACCTCCTTCTGCATCTGTTGCAGGGCCGGAAACCTGCTTCCGCCAGATTGAGTTCGCAGGCATACTGCAGGGCACATCCAATCGGGATCTTGCTGAAAAATGGATCGATTTTATGCTTTCGCCTGATTTTCAGGGCGATATGCCGCTGAACATGGCTGTCTTCCCGGTTCGCAGCAATGTCCCGCTTCATGAGGCGTTTGAACAGTACATGCAGACTGCCGATCCGCTTGCCGAGGTAGAGATTGAATCAATCGCTGCCAACCGTGAGAACTGGATCCAGCAGTGGGCGGAGACAGTTCTGCGGTGAACGGATTCCGCCGCCCTGCCCCCCGTTTTCATACGCTGAAACCAGAGCTCCGCACACTATTGCTCTGGCTAGGGCCACTCTTGTTTCTGCTCCTTTTCTACTTTCTTCCCATGGGCTCCATTCTGCAACTTAGTTTCACACGGGGAGACGGTACAACACTGCAGGAATTGGCACAAACACTGGGTTCAGCTTCGGTTCGCAGGATTGTGGGTTTTACCTTCGGGCAGGCTCTTCTGGCAACAGCGCTCACACTCCTCGTCGGATTGCCCGGTGCCTATCTTTTCGCCCGATTCCGCTTCCGCGGCAGGTCAATTTTGCGCGCACTGATGGGTATCCCCTTTGTTCTGCCCACGCTGGTGGTTGCAGCAGCTTTTAACGCACTGCTGGGGCCTCGTGGATGGATCAACCTCGGGCTGATGTCCGCCCTGAATCTATCCTCCCCACCGATCGCCTTCACCAACAGCCTGTATGCCATCCTGCTCGCCCACATTTTCTACAATACCACCATCGTTCTCAGAACTGTGGGCGATTACTGGGCTTCACTCGACCCGCGACTGCCGCAGGCAGCCCTTTTACTTGGTGCCAGCCCGTTGCGCTCATTCAGCAGGATTACCCTGCCGCTGCTCAGCCCGGCAATCGCTGCCGCAGCCTTGCTTGTCTTCCTTTTCGATTTCACCTCCTTTGGTGTGATTCTGCTGCTCGGTGGGCCGAAGTTTGTCACGCTTGAAGTAGAGATCTATATGCAAACCGTGGGTTATCTCAATCTTCCTCTTGCCGCAGCGCTGTCAGTCCTGCAGCTGCTCTGCACACTTCTGATGACCGTTGTATATACCCGGCTGGCTGCTCGGATCCAGCGGCCGGTTGAGCGTAAATCTTCTGTTGTCACCCAGCAGATTCCATCCGGCAGACAGCGTATTTTCACCACCGTGATCCTTATCATCCTTGTTGTCCTGCTGCTGTCACCGCTGGTAGCCCTGACGGCACGTTCTGTTACCAGAGTAGATCCCGATCGCCGGCAGCAATCCGGGCTGCAGACAGGACTCACGCTGGATTTTTACCGCGCACTCAAGGAAAACCCCCGGCAGTCCTTGTTCTATGTTCCCCCAGTTCAGGCCGTGCGGAATTCCCTGGGATACGCAGTTATGACAGTACTCTTCACACTCATCATCGGCCTGCCTGCCTCCTGGGCACTGGCATACAACCACGGCTCCCGCCTGAACCGTCTGCTGGACCCGCTGTTGATGCTTCCTGTCGGAACATCAGCTGTCACGCTTGGGCTGGGCTTTTTGGTTGCGCTTGACCATCCACCGTTGGATCTGCGCACATCCGCCATCCTCATCCCGCTGGCCCATTCACTGGTCGCTTTCCCCTTTGTCGTACGCAGCCTGACTCCCTCACTGCGCAGTATCCAACCACGCCTTCGGGAAGCCGCCTCGATGCTGGGAGCAAGTCCCGGGAAGGTATTCCTGCGGATTGATGCTCCCCTTATGGGCCGGGCCTTGCTGGTGGCTGCTGCATTCGCATTTGCTATCTCGATGGGAGAGTTTGGTGCAACCGCACTGATCGCCCGCCCGGAGTATCCAACCATACCGATTGTTATTTTCCGTTTCCTGTCACAACCTGGTGGAATGAACTATGGCCAGGCAATGGCCTTAAGTACCATTCTTATGCTGGTCACCGGCAGCGGGATCCTCGCAATTGAAAGACTGCGCTTTGGAGAGATAGGAAGCTTTTGATACTCCCGCCGGATGCTTCAACACAGAACATCCGAACGGGCATGGAGAGGGTGATCTTGCAAGGTCTTGATCTGAACAACATCCACAAATCTTTTGGAGAGAAAAAAGTGCTGGCTGGCGTTTCGTTTGAAGTCCGGCATGGCGAAATTCTGGCCCTCCTTGGCCCCAGCGGCTGCGGCAAGTCAACCCTGCTGTCGATTATTGCCGGCCTGCTCGAGGCAGATTCAGGGCAGGTGATCTGGAATAGCTCCAGCCTGGAAAATGTACCGCCATACCAGCGCCGCTTCGGTCTGATGTTCCAGGACCTGGCACTATTTCCCCACCTGTCAGTCGAGAAAAATATCGCCTTCGGCCTGGAAATGGACGGCTGGGGAGAAACCGGGATCGAAAATCGCGTGCAAGAGATGCTTGAGCTGATTAACCTCCCTGCTGAAAAAATCAGAGACGTAAGCACACTGTCAGGCGGCGAAAAACAACGTATCGCACTCGCCCGTACACTGGCGCCCATGCCGGAGCTGTTGATGCTGGATGAACCGCTTGGAGCTACCGACAGAACCCTGCGGGAAGCGCTTCTTCTTGATCTGCGCCTCATCCTGGAAAAACTCGATCAAACGGTGATCTATGTTACACACGACCAGGAAGAAGCCTTCGCTATCGCCGACCGGGTCGTCATCCTGGAAGCCGGAAACATAAGGCAGATCGGCACGCCGCGTGAAGTGTACCAGCATCCCTCCTCTACCTTCGTCGCCCGCTTTCTGGGCCTCCACAATCTGTTCAAAGCTGAACCATCAGCGCAGCATATTATCCACACAGATCTGGGTGAAATCCCCTTTCCATCGGGTCTCAAAAAACCTGCGGTTGTGCTGCTTCGCCCCGATTCTGTGCAAACCGGTACAACAGGCCCAGTCACACTTGAAGGTGAACTGACCGCCTGCTCTTTCCGGGGAAGCATCTGCCGCACCACCATACGTATCAATAAACAGACTCTTCTTTTCGACTTTCCCATCAGCACCGACCTGCCCGACCCGGGAAACAGGATACAGATCAGTTTCAACCCATCCACCGCACTCCAGGTGTTCTATGAAGATTGAAACAATTTGCATCCACAAACTCGATCACAAGGGGCAGGAGGTATTGAATTACACCGGTGAAGTTATTCGCAGATCAGAAAACAGCGTTGTATTGAGAGCCATTTTCGATCTCGAACCAGTCCGCACGGGGAGTATGACTCTCGAACGCGGTGATGTGTTTGAGGAGTATTTTTACACCGACCGCTGGTACAACATTTTCAAGATTACCAAATCGAATACTGGAAAGATAAAAGGCTGGTATTGCAACCTTACCCGGCCGGCTGTGATCACAGCCAGCGATATCTCCGCAGAAGATCTGGAACTGGATCTGCTTGTCTATCCGGATAAAACCCGCGAAATCCTGGATCAGCGTGAATATCAGAAGCTGCATCTCCACAAATCTGAACACCTTCAGGTAGAAGCCGCGCTGCTGGAACTGCAGCGGCTTATTGAGAATGGAGTTCCTCCGTTCAATATACCTGAATAAACCTGGCCCTCAGTTCCACCTGATTTTTTCCATATCGCCCGCTATAAGCGAACAATGACAGCCCGGCATGGAGCTTCCTGCAGCGAGCTGTCATTGATAAGGGCTGGCAGGGCGATGCTGTAGTTTCAGCAAACTCACCCTGTGATGGGATGGCTAAAAACCCTGTAAAATATTTCCGGGGTCAACTCCGATCATTTCCAGGATACTATCGCCTGCATAATAAAGTATCCCGGGCAGAACACAGCAGCACAGCCCGATGATTACAACAACGATCAAAATAATAAGCCAGGTCTTTTTCTTCTTTTCACCTTGCTCAGGCGTTCCAGGGGTCAGGATTTCACCTTCCATGTTCTTCTCCTCAATTGTATGAATACCAGCGCCGGTGGTGATCAAATGACTTGCGCAGGTTTCTGCAGCACGATTCCTTTCCTTCCAACTTCCAGATGAGATGGCTGTTCAAACCAGACAGCACCAACTCCAAATCCATTAAAGCACAGCATGGAGAAAACGCAACCCGGGAAGAAGGGGTGTCATCAGCAGAGACGCTATAGTAATCAGTATCCGAACCCGCCATCCCATGTATGGGTAAGCGCGAACCGGATCCAATCCAATGCACCGATCTGCATAAAAGCCAGAATGAATCCCGCCAGCAGCATATAGCGAAGCGACCACCATGATGCATACCGGTTTTCGCGTTTTAAGATCAATACAGCTGCCATGGAATACACCATGGTCAGCAGATACACCACGCTTAATATGCTCAAAATGCTGGCTGCCAGAACAACAACTTCAAGATCCAGCAGCACAATCACATCTGTGGCCAGTACAGACAGCAGTAAAATGCCGAGCTCCTTGAAGGAAGCAAGGACCCGTTTTTCACGGGGTTCAAACCAGACAACCTGGTTGAACCCCACCAGAAGTAAAGTCATCAGGTTGATCCCCATCAATGATCCGGTAATCATACGGTTGATATTTGACGGGGGGAATACATGTGGTGCATTTGGAAAAAGGTGCAGATAGGAATTAAACCCGTCCAGCCCCCATAGAAGAGCAAACAGGATCAGAACAGCGTTGATCCGCCCTGGAGGAAACTGCGCTGCGCCGCGTTTACGGCTCAAGAAATAGAATCCTGCAGCAACCAGGACACCTGTATACATACCAGTGCAGCGTGCACACATGGGTGAAACATGGCCAAAGAAAGAAAAGGAACGTTCTTCAATCTGGTGGCATACGGCATATCCGATCGCATCAGCTTTCCCCAGAAAACCCTGGGGGGTTTTTGCCAGCCAGATACCCAATACAACACCGGCCGCAAGCAGAATCAGATAATGCAGATATTGAAAAGCAGGTTTATTTTCAGCCTGAGGATTAATTGGATCCGTCATGCCCGCCATTATATCCGCTGCGGCTAAGAGTTCAAACATCTGAGCTGCTTTTCTCCAGACCGCAAGGCGAACTACCTCTGCGCTTTAGAGCAATAATGCGGGCGATTTCTCCACAGAGAAAATGCCTTTAGTAACCCATCAACCAGGCAATCACCCGGCCCGGCATTCCAGTCCGGCAAACATTTCGCAGCAGTTTCTCAATTACAGCGGAAATCTTATCCCGCAAGCGTTCAACTTTACTTTCTGAAGGAACCCTGACCGAACCAGACTATTCCATCCCCATGCCGTCAATACTCCGGGGAATTGCAGTGGTTCATCTTGACGCTGTATGAAGAGAAAGTTATAATCCTGACGCTTTCCTCGGTAGCTCAATTGGCAGAGCAATCGGCTGTTAACCGATGGGTTGTAGGTTCGAGTCCTACCCGAGGAGCCTGCTTTTTAACACCCTCTCGATCACCTTGCATCGTTTCAGCTATCATGGACAGACCAGGCTTTCTTCTCTCTTCCCCGAAATTCCTGGCCAGCATCCTTGCATACGATTCCTGATACTGCCTCTGAATAGTGAAAACATCATAAAAACCGCTGCCGGGAAAGATTTTCCAGCCAACCCAATATACAATAAGCTTGCTACTCAGAGATTCTGAACACAGACAGGCCAACTGTTTTCCATATTATTGAGCAGTGCCGCTCAGTCAGGTTGGTCAGAATCAGAGGTATACCGGCTGCCGCCCCCCACCCACATTCAAACCCGCTTTTGCCGGGCATCACTTTGAACAATTGAAGTATCCGGAGATATAGGCTTCCTGGCGATTTATAAACGCCAAGGGTACTCTTGTGCCTTGCCAGACACGAACCACTCATCATATGGACATCGTTAGTGAAAAGAGAAGTATTCTCCTGAAGTTGTATCAGGGTCAAAAAAAGAGTATGGTGGAACTCAATGTTGGAATGAGTCCCGTCCCGGGAAAGAAAATCAGTATGCCTTCATAACTTGTACAGGTGAATAGTGTAGACCGATTTACTTCTGCTGGCAGGTAGAAACCGGGACTCATCTGGAGAAAAATTTATGGCAAAAAAAACCACAAAATCTCCCCCCAGCATCTTTCTTATTACGCCTGAAACATCCCATCTGAATAGCCTTTCAGTCTTCTTAAAAAAGAAGGGAATCCAGGTTAAGAGCTACACGCAATCATGTGCAGCTCTCCATGCTCTGAATGAAGAAAATCCCCCTCAGCTGATCATTACAGACCTGATTCTGGCAGATCTGGATGGGCTTCAACTCAGCCATCTGCTCCGCTCTGAAGAATACCAGGCATTCGGCCAGATTCCAGTATTGATTTGCACCGCTTCTCAGACAAGCGAAGAAGCCCGCTACATATATATAAACTTAAGCCCTGATATTTTTCTCGTTTCATCCGCTAATAATAACCAGCTCCTGAAAATTATTCAGGACCTCCTGAACGACCCAACGCCTCACATACCGAGAGTTCTGATCGTCGAAGACAGTGCCAGCCTGGCTCTTCTTATTCAGAAGACCTGTGAATCCGGCGGATATGTTGCAGACATCGCTTCCTCAGTCAGTGAGGCAAAAAAAGCGTTCAGCAAAAACACCTTTGACATCGCGATTCTGGATTACCACCTACCGGATGGAAGCGGTGACATTCTGCTGAAAAAAATTCACAAAACGCAGCCTGACTGTATCTGCTTTATGATCACAACCAACCCGGATCCATCCCTGACTCTTCAGTGGATGAAAATGGGTGCAAGCGCCTATCTGCATAAGCCTTTTGCTCCAGAGTACCTCCTGGAAATGTGTACCCGATCCCTCCAGGAGAAAAATATCCTCGCAACAGAAAAAATGTTCAGGGAGAAGACCCAGCAGCTTCAGACCAGCGAAGAGCGAAACAGAGCGATTCTTCTGGCACTGCCGGACATAATCTTCCGGATAGACAGACGCAACAATTTTGTAGACTGCCACACTGGCAGCCCGGGGATTCTATTAGAGCCACCAGAGAATTTCATCGGGAAACCCATTTCTTCTGTTCTCCCCCCCCAACTTTCCATGCTGACTGAAGAGAATATCAGCGAGGTGCTGCGTACGGGTTCTGCCCGGACATATGAATACAGCCTGGATCTCCCGGATGGTCCTCATCACTTCGAAACCAGGATGGTTCCCTGCGGCTGCGAAGAAGTGCTGGCAATCGTCCGTGAAATTACTGAACAAAAAGAATCACAAGCAGCCCTGGAAAAAAGCACAGCGCTCCTGCAGGCATTTCTAAATCATATACCAGCCCTTGTAAGCATTGTCGACAGCGAAGGCCGATACCTGAAAATCAATCAGCCCATCGCCGATTTCTTCAAACTAGCTCCATATGAGGTCGAAGGGAAACATTTTTTTGATCTATTACCACCTGAGAACGTCTCTGTATTCATGAGCCGGCTGCAACAGATAATATCTACGAATGCGCCACTTATTGCTGAAGACCAACTCCAATTCGAAGACCAGATCCACATCTTCCAGTCCATTCTTTTTCCCATTCCTTCTGAAAACGAACCCAACAACCTGTTCGGCACAATTGCGACCGATGTGACGGAACAGGTACGAATGCAGCAGCAGCTCCAGCTGCATACAGATGCGCTCAATGCTGCAGCGAATGCCATCCTGATTACTGACCGGGAAGGGATCATTCAATGGGCGAATCCGGCTTATACAAAACTGACAGGATATGCTTCTGAAGAAATACTGGGGAAAAAACCCAGTATCTGCAAATCCGGTTATCAGGATGAAGCGTTCTACCAGAATCTCTGGCAGCAGATTCTCTCCGGACATGTCTGGCACGGTGAAATCATCAACCAGCGAAAAGATGGCACTACCTATCTTGAAGAAATGACCATCACACCAGTACTCGCTGAAAATCAGGAGATCACGCACTTTATCGCTGTAAAGCAGGATATCTCCGAGCGTAACAGAAATATTGTCATCAATGAAGCACGGTCCCATTTGCTGCAGTATTCACAGGATCACACCACATTGGAACTCCTTGAAGAAACCCTTAACGAGGCGGAAAAAATATCGGGCAGCCTGATCGGTTTTTATCACTTCATCCAGGAAAATCAAAATTCGCTGATATTGCAGAACTGGTCGACTCAGACAAAGGCTGTTTACTACCCGGCAGAGGCTGCTGATAGTCACTACAATACCGACCAGGCCAGTGTCTGGGATGATTGCTTCCACCAGCGGAAACCTGTTATTCACAATAACCTTGCATCTTTACCTCATCGAAAAGGCACACCGAAAGGACCCGCCCATGTTGAACGGGAACTTGCCGTTCCCGTAATCCGTGAAAGCAACATCGTTGCTATCCTTGGCGTCGGGAATAAAACAACTGAATACACACAGGGGGATATTGAAGCTGTCTCACTGTTTGCGGATCTGGCCTGGGATCTGGTCGAACGAAAGCGGGCTGAAGAAGCCCGTGAAAAAAGTCAGAGCCTGCTGGATGAAACCCAGCACCTGGCCGGAATAGGCGGTTGGGAATGGGATGCCCGGGAACAACAGATGAACTGGACTGAGGAAACCTACAGGATTCACGAAATTGAGCGGAATACCATCCCCCCGGATTCTCTTGAACTTATTGAACAAAGCATGGCATGTTATTCGCCGGAAGACCGCATCCGGGTCGATCGCGCATTCAAGCGGTGTGTAAGCGAAGGGCTTCCCTATGACCTCGAATGCCGTTTTACAACAACAGGGGGCCATAAACGATGGATCCGCACGATGGGGAGGGCGGAATGGCATGAAGGCCAGATCGCCCGGGTGTTTGGTAACATAATTGACATAACCGAGAATAAAAGGGTTCAGGAAGCACTCGAAAGCAGTGAACTTCGCTTCCGAAACCTGGCTCGCAATGTTCCGGGAGTTGTTTTCCAGTTCACTGTTGATCCTGGTGGATCCAGGAAGATATCATTCACAACAGATCAAATTACGCAGCTTCTCGGCATCTCGCTGCAAACCGGGCTGGAAAACGTGTTGACAGATTTCATCGACAGATGTCATCCCGAAGACCAGCCGGGGCTCATTGAATCCATTGACACAGCTATCAGAAAACAGGAAGTATGGCAATTTGAAGGCCGGTTTTTCAATCCTTCTGGTGAAATTCTATGGTTGCAGGGAGCCGCCAATCCCAGACAGAGGGATAATTATTTAATCTATGAAGGTATTATCCTCGATATTTCAGAGCGCAAAATGGCTGAGCTGGCCCTGCAGCAGAGTGAGCATAAGTTCCGTTCGCTTGTAGAACAAGCTATGGAAATGATGTTCCTGCACGATATTCAGGGAAATTTTGTAGACATCAATCGAGCTGCGATCGAAACCACTGGCTACTCCAAAGAAGAACTTCTTTCAATGACGGTGTTTGATATCGATCCTGACGCCAGCGATCGAAGTGATCAAACGCTTATCTGGGAGGAACTTTCCCCTGACGATCCTCCTGTCATTTTCGAGGTTAACCACAAGCGCAAGGATGGTTCAATCTACCCGGCAGAAGTTATCCTGTCAAAAGTTATCCTCAACAATCAGGGTTATATGTTTTCCCTCGCACGAGACATCACGTCGCGTAAAAAGGCTGAACAGGCACTGAGAGAAAGCGAGCAGAAATACCGCAGCCTGACAGATACCACCATTGATTGGGTTTTCCAGTCGAATAGGGACGGTGTTTTCACCTACGCGAGCCCGAATGTAACCGCTATCCTTGGCTATGAAGTGCATGAGGTTCTCGGAAATCCCGTGTCAGAATTTATGGAGCCTGAAAAAGCACAACGTATGGAAAACTACGTTCTAAAGGCGATGTCTGAGAACGAGCCGTTAACGGCGTTCGAATTTTCTTTGCTTAACAAGGACGGCGAGACGGTTTATATCGAAACCAATGCTGTGCCCCTGCTCGATGAAAACGGTGAATTCACCGGCTATTTCGGCACCTGCCGCGATATCACCAGCCGCAAGCAGGCACAGGAGGCTCTTCGCCAGAACGAAGAGGATCTTCGCAGAGCGCAACATGTTGCTCAGGTCGGTTCCTGGCGTTTTGACCTTAACAATGATGAAGTAATCGTTTCTGAGGAGGCGCGCCGTATTTATGGACTAGGAAACAAAGACTGGACAATAAGCAATGTGCAGACAATCCCCCTCGAGCAGTACCGGCCAGCCCTGGATTCTGCTCTCCATGAGTTGATTCACGAAAATAAGCCCTACGACCTCCAGTTCTGTATCCGGCGGCCATCGGATGACGCGCTGCGTCACATCCACTCCCTGGCAGAATACGACAGCGAACAGAACCTGGTTATCGGCACCATCCAGGATGTTACCGAACGCGTCGAGGCTGAGCAGGCGCTCCGGGAAAGTGAGAACCTCCTGCGCACCATCGCAGCAAACTTCCCGAATGCATACCTCGCCATCATAGAAAAGAATCTCCGTGTCACCTTCTCCTCCGGGCAGGAGTTCAGAACGCAAAATCTGGATCCTGCGCAGTTCACCGGCCTTCCAATCGAAGAAATCTTTAGTGATAATTCAGCAACAGTGAAAGAACATTGCCTGAAAACATTTCAGGGGGAGTCTGCAGTATTCGAATTATCCATGTATGACATGCATTTTTTGTTCAGAACTGTACCCCTGACTGATAAAAACACCGAGATCACTCAAATCCTGATCGTAGCAGAGGACATTACAGACCAGAAAGTACGAGCCAGGAACAGGGAGCGGCTGCTTCAACGCAAGCAGCGCCAGGCAGAGGTGCTTACAAAAGCAGCCTCCTCTCCTCACCTCGCCCAGGGGAATATCGAAGCACTGGCACAGGAACTCACAGAGGCTGCGGCTATTGCTATGGAAGTTGAACAGGTCGATGTATGGCTCTTTTCTGAAGACGAAACCACAATCAGGAATGTTGATCATTATGAACATTCCTCCGGATCCCACATCCAACGCGAAATCCATGCGAAAGAGGACCTGCTCGCGAAACTATCCTCTCTGAAGAAATCCAAATTTATAAGTATCGATGATACCCTCAACGATCCGCTCACATCCCTGAATCGTGAATCATATCTCCAACCCAATGAGATCACATCCACCCTGGATGCTGTAATTCAAAGAGGAAACAGGCCAGTCGGAACATTGTCATTCGAACACATCAGGAATCCACATCAATGGGAAGAGGATGAAATCGGTTTCGCCTGTCAGCTTGCCGACCAGCTCGCCCTGGCGCTTTCCAATCGCGACCGTCGTCGTGTGGAGGAAGACAGGGAACGTCTTACCAAAGCGATTGAACAAAGTGGCGAGATTTTTATGATCACTGATGCCTCCAGCAACATTCAGTATGTGAATACCGCGTTTGAGACAACGACCGGCTACTCACGCGAGGAGGCAGTTGGGAAAAACCCCCGCATACTTCAAAGCGGAAAACATAATAAAAATTATTACCGAATGATATGGGAAGATCTTTCCAGGGGTATTTCATGGGAAGGACGTTTTATCAATAAGAAAAAAGATGGGTCCCTCTACACAGAAAGCGCAAACATTTCACCTGTAATGGATGCATCTGGAGAAATCGTAAACTATATTGCCGTCAAGAGGGACATCAGTGAACAGCTGCTGCTGGAACAGGAGAAAGAACGTATAGAAGAACAGTATCGCCAGACTCAGCGTGTGGAAGCCATCGGAAGACTGGCGGGCGGTGTCGCACATGATCTCAACAACCTCCTTACACCTATTTTGCTCTATACAGAGATGCTGCTCGGGGAGTTCAGTCCTGATGATGATCATGTTGCCTCACTCAATGGAATCTTTGAAGCCGGCAAACGTGCCCGCGACCTGGTGAACCAGCTGCTTGCATTCAGCCGCAAACAAAATCTGGAATACAAGCTCGTCAACCTCAACCAAACGATCGAAGACTTCTCACACTTGCTCCGCCGTACCATCCGGGAAGATATCCAAATCGAGGCTGTCCTTGGCCCTGTAGACCGGTATGTAAAAGCAGATATCGGGCAAATCGAACAGGTCATCATGAATCTTGCAGTTAATTCCCAGGATGCCATGCCAGATGGAGGCACGCTGACCCTGGAAACAGCCATGATCGACCTCGATTTACAGTATGCACAAAACCATCCGGGTGTTGACCCGGGCTCATTTGTAATGTTGGCGATCAGTGATACAGGTATCGGGATGGATGAAAAAACCCAGCAGCGAATTTTCGAACCTTTCTTTACCACGAAAGGGGAGGCCGGCACGGGCCTGGGATTAGCTACCGTATATGGTATCGTCAAACAACACAATGGCAATATTTGGGTTTACAGCGAACCCGGCGGAGGAACTTCTTTTAAAATCTTCCTGCCGGCAGATAGTGAGATCCAATCCGACCGGAAACCCATAAAAAGGAAGTTAACACCACTGACCGGAACAGAATCCATCCTGATTGTGGAAGATAACGATCAGGTTCGTTTACTTACGCACTCGATCCTGGAAAAACAAGGGTATCAGGTCCTATCAGCTGAAAATGGCTCCCAGGCTTTGGGAATCCTGAAAAAGCACAAGCGCCCTATCCATCTTTTGCTGACTGATGTTGTTATGCCTGAAATGAATGGAAGGGAGCTCTACCGAAGTGCGGTAAAACTGCAACCAGAGATTAAAGTACTGTACATGTCCGGCTATACCGATAATGTGATAGCCCGCCAGGGTGTACTTGAAGAGGGAATCGCTTTTATCCAGAAACCGTTTTCTGTGGAGGGGCTGACAAACACTGTCCGCACGGTATTGGAGGAACAAAAACCAGGCTGATCGGGGTCTTCCACAGCATTCTGTCTGAGGAATCATGTTCAAGAATTCGAGCACGACCGCAATTTTGCTTTTATTTTATTAATAGAGATTCAAACAGAACACTAAGCCCCTGCAGGAGTGCCGCCGGCATATTTCTGGATGCCAGCACAAAGCTTACAAGCTAATAATTTTCACATCCTGCTTTAAACAACGTTTTCCATAGACAAAGGGTTTTTGTCGACAGCTTGAAAAGAACTTCCAACGGTCATCCAGAGCAATAGGAGCAGGATAATGAACGCAGATGCAAATCATGATGCCGAATCGCAGAACACGTTCCCAGACTTCGCGTCGGATGAGAAACCCCTGTCTATTCTCCAGAGTCTCTCCCAAACGATCGGCCTGCACATCTCCCTGCTGGATATAAACCTGGAACCTATCTTCAATACTTCTCCCCGCCCCGCTGTCTTAAATATTCTTACATCCACAGATCAAGCGCATAAACTGTACATAACAAACCTGCAGGTTATCATCCGCAACCTGCAAGACCATCAAACATGGACAATCGATACCTTATTCCCGGGTATGCAGGCGGGAGTACTCCCACTGGCACACATGGAACCCGCAGCCTTCCTCCTCGCAGGTCCGGTTTTGTATTCTGCTCCCGATAAAGACTTCTTCTCCAAAGAGGTAAAAAAGTATGGTGCAAATAAGCGCGACTATCTCGAAGCAGTGAAAAACCTCCCGGTTGTGAGCGAAGGTCAATTTCAAAACTTCCTTTTACTGCTCCATGAAATAACCTCGTCCTTTAACCAGCCGCCCCGGGAAGATAAGCTGCAAAATTTTCACGCCCGCCCACAAATAAAAGACATGGTGGTACAGCTGCAGGAAAACCATAATTTCCTGGCAAAAATATTAGACAGCCAGGGGGATGGAATCTGTCTGCTTGAACCTGACCTCACCATCCGTTTTGTAAACAACACCATAAAAGAATGGTACGCGAATCAGCTTCCTCTGGAAGGACAGAAATGCCATGTTTGCTGCGGGTTTGAGTCAGTTCCATGTGATGTGTGCCCCGCAAAACGTTCTCTCCAGTCGGGCAAAACTGAAATGGAAGTAATACAAGGGATTCCAGGAACCAATGTAGAATGGCTTGAAGTATACAGCCACCCAATTTTCGATCCCTTCAATGGAAATATAACCGGACTTATTGGAGTTCTGCGAGATATCAATGAACAAAAAAAAGTGAAAAACGAACTGCTTCAATCCAAACATTTTACTGAGAGCCTGCTTGACGCAATCCCCACACCGGTTTTCTTCTTAGACACGGAGGATCGGTATCTCGGCTGCAATCGCGCTTTCTCGGAACTCATGGGGGTTTCTTCGGAAGACATCAAAGGGAAAACGAACCAAAACCTCTGGCCGGAAAAGCAGGTTGAATTCTACAACGGGAAAAACCGGGAGCTGCTTGAGAATTCCAGACTCCAGATGTGTGAGTATGAAATTACAGATAGAGAAGGGAGAATCAAACCTGTTTTTTTCATTATGAACCCTTTCCATGATGAATCCGGTGAAACAGCAGGTCGTGTCGGTGCCTTTCTGAATATCTCCGATCAGAAAAAAGCAGAACAATCGATAAAAGATAGTGAAGCCCGGTATCGCCATATCTTTGAAACTACCAGTGTTGCTGTCTGGGAAGAGGATTTTTCAGCGGTAAAGGCTGAGATCGATTCTCTAAAAGACCAGGGGATACAGGATTTTGAACGGTATCTGGCGGAACATCCCGATTTCGTTTACCAGGCAGCAGAGCAGATAATTGTCAGGGATGTTAATCATACTGCGCTTCAGGTGACAGGTGCCAGCAAGAAGGAAGAGCTGCTTGGTCCGCTCAGCAGATTCCTCGAACCTGAAATGGCCGGCATCCTGCAGAAAGAAATTATAGCTATAGCCCGTGGCCAGGTATATTTCGAGGAAGAGGTTGATATTCATGTTCTCGATGGAGAACCCCGCAGTATCCTGGTCACAATTTCCTTTCCGTCACATTCAGATCGATACGACAGAGTACTCGTTAATACAATCGACATTTCCAGAAATAAACAGGCCGAAAAAGCGCTGCGTGAAAGTGAAGAGCGCTATCGTGTACTGGCTGAAATGCTCCCGGAGGCTGTTTTTGAAACCGACCATGAGATGATCCTTACCTATTCCAATCAAGCTGCGTACCAGCTTTTCGGCTACACGCCCGAAGAAATTATTGGGAAGAAAATGGGTATAGACTTGATTGATCCACAGGATCAACAGCGTGCCATGACGAATCTGATGCAGCACATCAATGGTGTGGATCCGGGATCAGTTGAATATACCGCTATCAGAAAAGATGGCACCCGGTTCCCGATCCTGTTCCACGCAAGTTCCGAATTCCAAAACGGCAAACTGGCAGGAATCAGAGGGATCATTATTGACATATCAGAGCGCAAGCAAGCGGAAGAAGCTGTCCACAGTAGTGAAGCCAGGTACCGCACCCTCGTAGAGCAGTCATTCCAGGGTGTAATCATAGCCAAAGATAACCCTCTCCGGCTTGTATTTGCAAGTAAACCCATGGAAACCATCACTGGATATTCCCCTCAGGAACTTATCAATTTCGATCCTGAAAAGCTCGCCCTGTTGATCCATCCGAATGACAGAGAACAATTCTTCTACAACTTTCGCCGCCGTCTGCAGGGAGAAAAGATTCCACCTCGTACTGAATACCGCTTCCTATACCGGGATGGCAGTACCCGGTGGGTGGATATATACAGCACCCTCATTGAGTACGAGGGAGAACCTGCCACGCAGACGGCCTTCCTGGATATTACAAACCGCAAACAAATGGAGAATAATCTGCGGGAGACTAATGAAACCCTGCAAACACTCATCCAGTCCTCCCCTTATGCCATTATCTCCCTCGACCTGGAAGGGTATGTAACCCTGTGGAATCCCACTGCAGAAAAACTGTTCGGTTGGACAGAAAAAGAAGTGTTGGGAAAACAAAATCCCCTCGTCCAATCCGAAGATGATGTCGGCTTTATGGATAAACCAGCGGTTCAGCAAGAAGGGATTGAATTACGCCTGGAACTTTCACGACAGACAAAAGAGGGGAAACGGTTAGACCTGCGCCTTTCCACCGCTCCGTTATATGACTCAACTGGAAACGTTACCGGCGTGGTTGGCATTTTTGAAGACATAAGCAAGCAGAAACTTGCCGAACAGGAGAAAGTCATTATCGAAGAGCAGTATCGCCAGGCTCATCGCCTTGAAGCTATCGGGAGGCTGGCAGGTGGTGTTGCCCACGATCTGAACAATCTGCTGACCCCCATCCTGTTGTATGCAGAAATGCTGCTGGACCACTACGACCGATCTGATTACAGCTACCAGCCCGTAAATGAAATCCTACAGGCAGGCCAGCGTGCAAGAGACCTGGTAACTCAGCTGCTTGCATACAGCCGCAAGCAGAACCTTGAATATAAACCCATTGACATTAATACCACCGTGGAACAGTTTCAAAAGCTTCTCCGCCGAACCATCCGGGAAGATATCCATATCGAGCTTTCCCTGGAACCAATAGAAGGTATGGTTATGGCAGATATCGGACAGATGGAACAGGTTATTATGAACCTTGCCGTAAACGCACAGGACGCCATGCCGGAAGGTGGCACTCTCACGCTGCAGACAGAGCATACGGTCCTGGATGAACAATATGCCCAGAATCACCCCGATGTTGTCCCTGGAGAGTACATCATGCTGGCGATCTCTGATACCGGCCACGGAATGGATGATCAGACCCGACAGCAGATTTTCGAACCTTTCTATACAACCAAGGGAGACGCTGGAACAGGCTTGGGGCTCTCAACAGTATATGGAATTGTTAAACAGCATGAAGGCCATATCTGGGTTTACAGTGAACCTGGAATCGGTACCTGTTTTAAAATCTATCTGCCGGCTATTCAAATATCCCCCCGTGAACACGGGATAATAAGCTTTGAACCCGAAAATTTATTCGGGAATGAGACCATCCTGCTTGTTGAAGACAATGATCAGGTCAGGAAACTGACGTTCACCATACTGAAAAATTTTGGGTATCATGTTCTTGCTGCTGAAGACGGCTTGAAAGCCCTGGAACTCCTGAAAAGCTATCAGGACACAATCCACTTGCTTTTGACCGATGTCATTATGCCGGGAATGAACGGCCGAGAGCTGTACGAAAGCGCAGTACAGCAACGTCCTGACCTGCGAGTGTTATACATGTCCGGCTATTCAAACGATGTTATTGCCCATCGAGGTGTCCTCGAGAAAGGAATCGCCTTCATTCAGAAACCATATTCCTCAAGAGGTCTGGGAGCCAGAATCCGAGAGCTTCTCAATGAAGAGTAAGATCCGCTCAACTGCCTCTACCCAGCCGCAGCGTCCTTATCCCGCTTCCTCCACAGATCTAATAGTCAGGTGATCGCGCGGACAGGACTCCTGTACTGTATACATCCAGTATGGCTTTCTCTACAATGAACACTGTCTGAACAAAGAAATGGGGGAAGAGCAACAGCAAGGGGTAATCGCAGGCAATACCCACTCCGCAAATCAAAACAAGCCGCTTCTGACGCTGCAGGCAGGTTCTGAAACACCCTTTCCCCAACAAAGAAAGGTGTATTATGAATAACTTTTCGGCTGGAGCAGTTCTGCGTAAGACAACACGGATTCTCTTGTTGATTTTATTAACCGTTTCTATTCCTTCAACTGCGCTTTGTGCCCCGAGGCAGTCGTTGATCATTTCCACACATCGCCCTGCCGCTGCCAGGAACATTTCCAAAATGCTGTCCACGGGCCAAACCACCCGTGCGAATGCGTCCTTGGTCAGCGGCGCTATTACCGTCACCTCGTCAATTAAAGAGGGATATGGATCTTACTTCGAACCCTATGTTGTCGACTCCACGGAAATCAAATTCAATGTTCAGGTCAGCGGGGCAGATAAAGAAAACGCACTGTATCAGGTCACCGTCCATATGGAACACTACCGCAGCTGTACAGTACAGAAGCGATGGGATAACCTCACTTATCAGGACCTGCTGAACCGGAACGGCGAGTTCACATTTGATGCTCCGATGGCTGGATGGTACTACCTGCGGATCAACATCAATGAAGACGGCGACTTTGTTGAATACAAACCAGCCCGCACCCATGTCTACAGTCGGGTGCCTCCCGTGAACAGTTTTTCGCTGCCATACATACACCCCGCCTCCAATCATTCACCTGCACCAGAGCTGACGATCCTCAACAGTACAGGAGGCAGCGGGACCCACGGCGATCCGCTCGTAATTAATGGAACCGCCATCCGCTTCCGGGTTGATCATACCAGCGACCGGGACGGAAGCAGCGATATCACCAACGGTGTGATGTTCTGGGCAATCCAGACCGACGGCCATCACCCGATCTATTCCGGGGGACAACAAATCAGCGATCCTGCTGCCACATTCCTCTACAATGAAGATTTTACCGGTGCGGTCTATTCATGGGATACAACGGAAAATCCTTCGTCCGACGGCCAGTACTCCCTGCACCTGTGTGTAATAGACCAGCATGGGGAGAAAGATGAAATCCGCGTCGCATTTACAACTGGCACTCCACAACCCGCTGATCCGGATCTGAATCAGGATGGTTCCATCAACATCCTTGATATTCAGGTTTGCATCAACATCATCCTGGGCAGCGAGACCAGCAGTATGCTTGCCCAGCGAGCTGATCTGAATGGGGATGGTTCCGTCGACCAATCGGATCTGCATCAGATTGTTTCATCAGTGCTGCAGTTTTAGGAACGTGAAATCACGCAGGGGGCAAAACATGATTCGAAAAACCTCAACCTGTTTTTTCTGCATCTTTTCAGCTGGTTTGCTGCTCGGTTTCAGCAAACCAGCCACCAGCCGGGTTCTGGCATCAATCCGACAGGAACCCGCAATCTATGTAAGCGCATCAGATGGGTCTGATGCCGGAGATGGCAGTCAGGCGCACCCTAAAGCAACTATTCAGGCTGCAATCACTGCGGCAGCAGAGGCTTCTGTAACGGAGGTGAACATCGCCGGGGGTTTCTACATGGAGCACAGCATCCAGCTTCACGAAGGTATTTCGCTCTATGGCGGATGGGCATCGGATTGGAGTACGCGTGATCCCGATCTGTATCCCAGCAATATCGAGGATCCGCGCACATCCGGTACGACACCCTATGTGCTCTATGCCGGCCCCGGGATTACTGGAAACACTATAGTCGATGGACTTGTTTTACAGGCTGGAAGCGGCACCAGACCGGCCGCTGTTCTGTGTGAGGGAAGCCCTGTATTTCACCGGAACAGCATCCTGGGCGGGCAGGCGACCAGCATCGCCTATGGCATCCTGATCAGGGAGAATGCCAGCCCGGAACTCAGCGAGAACAAGATCAGCGGAGGTCGCTCGGAGCAGCAGGCTATTGCTGTGTCTGTCGGGCACGACTCCAGTCCTGTTATCACCCACAACACCATCTCTGGTGAAGATACTCAGAATGGTACCGTGCATGCCATTTACAACATCGGCGCCAGTCCATTGATTGCCTGCAACATACTGGAGGGCGGAAGCTGTGTTTCCAGCCAATGCTACTCTGCCGCTATCCGGGACGGGAGAGCTTCTTCTTCTGTCATCTACAACAACATTATCCACGGCGGGACTGGATATCGGACCTACGGAATCATTACCAGCGACGGCTCCAACCCCAGCATCCTGAATAACAGCATCCAGGCCGGTCCGGCAGCCCATACTGCTACAGGCATTTACATTAAAAATGATGACAACCCGCGTATTATCAACAACCTCATCTTCACCAGCGGAGGACAGGCGCGTTACTGCATTTATGAAAACAATCCGGGAAGTTTTCCCGGGCATCCCAACCCGGATTCGAACCCCGGCATTCTGCGGAACAATAACTTCTTTGCCTGCCCTACAGCCTTGCTCAGTTGGTTTAACGAAACCAGTGCCACCTCTCACTCTGTCACAGATCTTGAGACACCGGTAACAACTGCTGAAGACGGAACTGGAGCCCTGGCACAGTGGGGTAATATCTTTGAAGATATCTCTTCCGACCTGGACCCAGCTCTGAAATACCTGGGGAATCTTTCAGCAGTGTTTTTTGATACCGGGGGTGTAAACGGCCTGACCGAACCATATCCTCTGCCGTTTGAGGACGATTTCGACGGGCAGGCAAGGACTCCAACCGACAGCAGCCCTACAGGGTGGTCGATGGGGGCTTATGAATATGATTCGACGCTCCCCCCTTTGGAAGGTGACGTTAATCTGGATGGCAGTATTGATCAGGCAGATATTCAAGCCTGCCTCCAGCATATTCTGATGCTTCACGATTATGGCGCTCCGGCTGATTTGAACCAGGATGGCAGTGTAAATGCCTTGGATATTCAGCGGCTCGTACAGCTCCTGGTCCGATAAAAAACCAAAGATGGCATTGCCACATGCGGTACCGTAAAAGGAGAACGACATGAAAAAGATTTGCTTCATCATGCTGATTTTCGCAGTCCTGACCACCTCCATGCAGGTGCATGCCAGCAGCGGTGTATCCGCGACAGCAGATCAGGTGCTGCTCACCATCCAGACAATCAGTGCCACGCCGTTGACGCAATTCAGTGTGCCTGTAGAATTGGATCCTCAGGGTAATACCCCCCCGGCTGCGTTGAATCTTGATATCACCTTCAACGATACTGTTCTGGAACTCCAGGGGATAACCATCGCGGAAGCCGGGCTATCAGCCGGCAAAGAACTGACCCATGCTCTTGTTGCAGGTAATACTGCCCGTATTGTGATCTATGGCCTTAACCAGAACACCATCGCAGAAGGTGTCCTGTTTAACCTGGAATTTATAAGCACGAGCAGTACAGGTGGAACTTTCCCCCTTACCGTCACCAATCTGACCCTGGCTGCTCCTCAAGCCGCAGAGCTGGATGGCGCTGGTATGGATGGATCCGTGGTAATTTCAACCGGAGGGACCACCTTTGCTGATGTTCCGGCAGACTTCTGGGCTTATGAATACATTGAAGCCCTTTATCAGGAAGGCTACACAGCAGGATGCAGTACGGCCCCACTGTTATACTGTCCGGAGCAGGAATTGGCCCGCTCGCATATGGCAGTGTTTGTGGAACGCAGCCACCATGGCGCATCATTTACACCAGTGGATCCGGCCAGCCAGATCTTTGGTGATGTTTCTGCCGGCCATTGGGCCTACGACTGGACTGCAGAAATGTATAGTGACGGGTATACTGCCGGTTGTTCTACAGATCCTCTGCTGTTCTGCCCTGATACTCCACACACCAGAGCAGAAGCAGCTGTTTTTTTGCTGCGTATCAAGTACGGATTGGCCTACGATCCTGATCCGGCAACAGGCATCTTTACAGATGTGCCTGCACAGGGCTACTGGGCGGCACGCTGGATAGAAGCGGCATACCAGGATAGTCTGCTGCCGGCCTGTGAGACCATGCCGGATCTGCGCTTCTGCCCGGATGAGATCGTCGACCGTGCTCTGGCCGCATACGGTGTTGCCATCGCGAAGGGGATAATGCCAGCCCCGGAGGAATGACACAGGCTGGTGCAGTTTGATATTTTTCAAGCTGTCCACTACCCTCCGCATTCAACTGCCAGGATCTCCTCCCCCCGCAGATCCTGGCAGCCCGTCTTTCCAGATGGCTTCCTTTACGGTACCCCGGATATTAAATGTCCTATTCACTACCGGCGATCAGTTGCATACAGCCAGACCTGCAGATACAATGAAGCCGGCCAAACTAACCAGCAGTGTCTGCTGGCCCTGTCCGTATAATGATGAATCAGAGAAAAAATCCTTTCCAGATCCTCCAGGTAGCAGAAAACGCCGAAGAGGAAGTAATTGAAGGAGCCTACCGAAAGCTGGCTCAGAAATACCATCCGGATCACAGCGATCTTCCTGACGCAAAACTGCGCATGCAGGAGATCAATTGGGCATACGGAGTTCTGCGCGCTGCGAAAGCCCAAACCGGATCCCTGCAATACCGGGAACCACCCCTTCCCCGTCAAAACATTCCTGAAAGAAGGACACCCCAGTGGATCGAGTCTGAGTTGATCTATATCTCGGCTGGCAGTTTTGTAATGGGGTGCAGGGAGGCAGATCCTCTGGCTTTTGAAGTTGAAAAGCTCGCCCATCGTATTCAACTCGAAGAATTCTGGATCGCCCGCTACCCCGTCACGCGGGAAGCCTACCGGCTGTTTCTGCTGGCAAACCTGCAGTACAGCCCTCCCTTCGGCTGGGACGGCCTGGATTTTCCGGCCGGTACCGAAAAACACCCTGTCACAGGTGTAAGCTGGATCTACTGCATCGCCTACTGCCGCTGGTTATCACAGAACTCCAGGCACAATTTCATGCTTCCCAGTGAAGCTGAATGGGAAAAGGCCGCGCGCGGCGAAAACGAACTGCGCTACCCCTGGGGTAACGAGTGGGATCCCAATCGCTGTAATACTGTTGAGCAAAGAATCAACGCCACCACTCCGGTTGGGGAGTATTCCCCATTCGGTGATTCACCATACGGCGCAGGAGACATGGCAGGCAATGTGTGGGAATGGACTCGAAGTATCTTTCTGGACTATCCATACAATACTGTCGATGGGCGGGAACAACTCAAACTGGCAGTAAAATCCGAAATTTCAGTGCGCGGTGGAGCCTTCAGCAGCAAGGCTCGCCAGGTTCGTACAACCTGTCGCGACCGGGCTTACCCCGGATACGGAAACAGGGCCTATGGCTTCCGGGTGGTTTTATCCCCGACCTATAATGGGTAGAAACATCTTCATATCATCCTGACCGGCAAGGGGTTAGAGAAAACAGATGATATCCAGATATGCCTTTTGGAACAATCACTCTATGATTCTCAGGATAATTATTGTACCCCTGCTTCTTGTTGGCACTTCCTGCTCCAGCAGCACCACACCAGCGACGGTATCGGCTGTCGCAAGCAGATCTCCCGATGCAGCTTCATACCTCACTGCGTTTCCTGCTCCAGCAGACACCTCTGTGCCCCCCCTCAATTACGCCTGCACCCACACTAACACCCGAGCCAGCCCCTGTTCTGCTGCCCGGATGGGAATCGGTAAACATCGAGACATTGTGCCTTACCATTGAAGAAGACTACCAGAGATATAAGGATCTGGAAGTTACCGTTGCTGAACAGAATATCGCTTCCCTGCTAACCCACACATTTTCATCTCTCGGGATCACAATCGCAGACCATACTGGGGACTGCCCTGCCTCGCTTGTCGTCACTTTCAACGCAGTACCGGTTTCCGATTGGTATGACTACACTGAAACGCTTGAAACTTATCACTGCTATAGCGGGGTCGAAGCTTTCGGATCCCTTGTGCTGGAATATCCCGGACTGGATCCATACAGCTTCCCACTCGACAACACCTTTTCACCGGAACAACAGCTGGAAACCTGTCCGGAAGCCCCGCAGCCCGAAACGTATTTCCCTGCGATCTGGCTTCATAAGGTTATACTCGGGCTGGTGGATATATGGGGAATACAGGCATATTTCCCATTCCTTGAACAGGAAGATCTCCGGGTTTCTGTATTGAATACAGCTGTTTCTCTCTCAGCCACATCCGGGGAGGAAGATTTTTTACGAGAGAAGCTTGGAAGCCAGAACGAAGATATACGCTTTGCGGCTCTGACTTTGCTTCACAGCCTGGACCCCGAAACACTGCAGCAAGACACAATCGATTCGATGATCGGCCTGCTCTCAGATGAAAGTTTCTTAATTCGATCGTCAGCGATTTATGAGGTCGGCGATCTTGGTTCACGAGCCCGGATTGCTGTACCTATCCTGATCGAGATGGCAAACCACGATCCAAATCCACCGGTTATCTTTGATGCGCTGCAGAAAATCAGCGGCGAATCGTTTGGCGAGGATCTGTCCGCGTGGCAGCAGTGGTGGCAGTCTGCTAAGCCGTAACACCAATAAACGGAATGAAGCCTGCGAGACGCTTCGGAATAATAGAAAAAATCCGGGTTTACCGGATTCTTTCCTTGAAAAATGCGAAGGGAGACGAAAGCAAGCAGATTTGAAAGGAGAGTTTTCTAATAATCATGATGGCGTGCTGGTCAACTGCCTGCTCTGTCCCAGCCCTCGCTTGATCTTCCGGGCACACGGAAGAAGGGTAGAGATTGTGAATCCCATAATCTGGGGGAACCAGCACGTCCTTCTGTCGATCCATAATATATACTCCACACCGAACTGACTGGTTCATCAATATCCGTTTGATTTCACCTTTATTAGATTCAGTACAGAATCCTGCCTCGAATGACCTGGAGCCCTGTGGATCCGAATAGCTCCGGAAAACCACTTCGATTTCCTGAGCATGGCAATTCTCTCACAGTAACGATCCCCTGCGAGGCAGGCCAGTGCCTCTTAACGCCCTGCCCGCCTGCATCTCAATCCTCATTGATTGCAGTAGTCAAATCAGGTTCCAGAAGATATTCCGGTTGAAATGTTTCACCAGCTGACGGCATTGCGGTTGGTGTTTGCCCGGCAGAACGGTGGTCTCCAGGTAAAGCATTTGGTGCGGGCTCCGTTTGATCCGGTTCCGATGTTGAGGATACCTGATCGTGAGTTTCGCCTGCCGCCGGTGGTTCACCCCCAGACGGGAGAAGGAAGGATTGTTTTTCAGCATTCTCGATTGTGGGCACATAGAATGGTTCCATGCCGGAACTGCCCTCATCCCTGATTGCGGATAGAAATTCTGAGCTGATGGATACCTGCTCGTCAAGCTCCCAGGGGCTGTAATCCGCTCTGAGCTTGCTCGCCGTATCTACAAAATCCGGCCCCTCCTCGCTTTCCAATGCGATTTTAGCAATCAGATCATACAATCCGAACAGGACGGAAAGAAGAAGAAGCAGAATCAGTGGATAAAAACGAACTGCACCCGGACCAGGCCTGGCTTTCTGGCCGGATTTCTCTGATTCCGGTTTGGAGGCAGCCGCTGATTCCTTTTCCCGTTGAACGGATAATAGATTGTGAAACATCTTTTCCCCCTCCAGCCGTCCCGAAAGAAAGGCAAATCTCTCTCGAATAAAACCGTTTCAGACGCCAGCTGTTTCATCCCCATTCTACCGGAATCGCTGGTTGGATTTGAGAGTACCCTGGTCCCTGAGAGTCTTTGGTGGAGTATGTACAGGGTATCCTTCGCCAGGTTTTCCGGATTCCTTTCCCGGATGTACGCCGCGTGAGAGCAGAAGCAGATTACAGGTCGAAGTATAATTCCATCTCATATGGATGGGGCCTGTCCTGAATCATCCGGATTTCCTGCTCCCGTTTTACTTCCACCCACTGTTCGAGCATTGTCGGCGGAAACACTCCGTCGGTGGTCAGAAAATCCGAATCCTCCTCAAGTGCCTGCAGGGATTCCTCGAGAGATCGCGGCAGATTTTTAATCTGTGAACGTTGGTCTTTCGGCCAGCTGAAAATATCCTCATCAATCGGGCCGAATCCGGCTTTTTCCGGATCCAGCTGTCTCCTGATCCCATCAAGCCCGGCCAGGAGTTGGGCCGCCAGCGCCAGGTAGATATTGCATGTGGCATCAGGAGGGCGGAATTCCATCCGCGCGCTCTCCGGATTTCCGGCATACTTTGGAATGCGAATAGCTGCACTTCGATTTCCCAGCGAGAAAAAAGTATTAACCGGTGCTTCGAATCCTGGCACGAGCCGGCGGTAGGAATTCGTACTGGGATTGGTCAGTGCCAGCAGAGCAGGCCCATGGCTTAATAATCCGCCAATGTAGTAAAAAGCCAGTTCGCTTAAGGAGCCATACCCCTCCGAATCATAAAACTGGTTTATTCCTTTCTTGCGCAGCATCTGGTGGAAGTGCATTCCACTACCCGCAACACCATGCATGGGTTTCGGCATGAACGTAACCGTAAGCCCTCGCTGAAACGCGGTCATCCTGGCAGTGTACTTTACCTTCAAACCCGCATCTCCCGCCGCAAGAATACCCAGTAACGGCGTCTCAATCTCAACCTGGCCGCTGCCACCGACTTCATGGTGATGATATTTAACCGGTACACCCATCGCCTGCAGATGAACCGCTATCTGGGAGCGAAGATTGTAAGAGCGGTCGCGCGGTGGAAGCGCATGGTACCCACCGGCAGGCGGATTGCGGAAAGCTCCGCCAACCTCGTCCCCTGATCCTGATTCAAGGCTGGAAAAAGCATATCCGGCCCGGGCTGATTCGTTTATAAAAGAAGCAGAGTCAAAAATGTAAAACTCGAATTCTGGGCCCCACAGAGACTCATCGGCAAATGAGCTCTCAGCCAGAACGGTTTCCGCTTTGAGAGCGATCGCTCTCGGATCAAAATCGAACGGTTTATGGCTGTCCGCTTCATAGACACTGCATATGAAGCTCAGCGTGGGAAGCTCCCAGAACGGATCCATGAAGGCTGTCTGCAGGTCAGGGATCATCACCAGATCCCCGGATTTAACACTTTTCAAACCCAGTGCCGAGCCATCAAAACCAACTCCCTGCTCCATCAGCTTCGAATTAAATTGTCCCGCGGGTATTGTCAGGTGGTGCCACCGGCCGGCCATATCACAAAATTTCAAATCAATCATCTCGACAGCATTAATCTCGACAAAGATCCTGACTTCATCCAGGCTTTTCATACTTTTCTCCCTCGATCCACGATGTCTGAATCGGATAACATTCGCTGCTTAACTCTCAGCCGACTGCTGCTGCAACCGGGTTGTGTTTTCAGATTACATGGTTATCAACTGCTCGTCGAGTGACTCTTTTCCCTGCTCCGGTGTATACAATACGCCAGATTTTGCAGCCAAACATGGCGGGGGAATAGCGGCCTTTTTAGCAAAATGGATGCTGTTCCTCTATACCGTGCACAGCTTTCCCGTCAATTTTTCAAAACAACTACTCTGCCGTATAATAAAAGCGTGGAACATAGCAGCTACCTTTGTTCCTTGAACAGAGCAGTTCGCACTGGCTGTATGCTCTATCAACCAGATTTTAGGGGACAGTGCTTTAGAACAAAGCTGGTCGTTTCAATTTCTGGAAGTAATCCGGAACAAGGATACATAGTCCATCCATACCATCCTTCCAAACTGGCTGGAGGCTCCCGCTGGACAGAACGCTGTTCCTGTGATCAAACACGCAACCACAGACAGATCTCTAACAACTTCATAAGGTGAATCGCATGCCCACAAGCAGTAAAAAGAACATGGCCTCAAAAAACCCTGCCTCTCCTGGACCGGAAAAAGTTGTTGTCGCCGGTGCATTGGGAGAATGTGTTCATGTTGCCGGTGTGATGAATTTTTTACGGCTTGCGGAAGAAGCCGGCTGGAAAACCGTTTTCCTCGGGCCTGCAGCACCGGTTGAACGTTTCATTTCTGCCGCACAGGAGCACAATGCAGCGCTTGTGGGAGTATCATACCGGCTGACACCGGAAACTGGCGAACGCCTGCTTGGAAATTTTGCGGAAGCAGCTGATGAACTGCATGCAAAGGGTGTCCGATTTTTCTTCGGCGGAACACCTCCAGTGGCTGAAAAAGCTCGCAAGCTCGGTTTCTTCGAGGAAGTTTTCGATGGGAGCATGAGCAGCGACTCTGTACTGACCCGCCTGAAAAGCGAATTTACCCCCGGCCAGGTAAAACCTGTACCGCCACAGCGCACAATGGATCGTATTCGCTGGAAAACTCCCTACCCGCTTCTGCGCCATCACTTCGGTCTACCCACCCTGGAAACCACTATCACCGGAATCGCCCGGATTGCAGAAGCAGGCACCCTTGATGTGATTTCATTAGGCGTGGATCAGGATGCCCAGGCGAACTTCTTTCACCCCGAACGTCAGACCCGGCGCGCGCGTGGAGCCGGCGGCGTCCCTGTCCGCTCTGCGGAAGACTACGCCGCCCTGTATCAAGCCAGCAGAACAGGTAATTATCCCATGCTGCGTACCTATTCCGGGACAGATGATTTCCTCGAGCTGGCCGCCATGTATATCGATACTATCAGGATTGCCTGGGCAGCGATTCCACTGTTCTGGTTCAACAGGATGGACGGCCGCGGGCCCTGGGACCTGGAAGGCTCCATCCGCGAACATCAGAAGGTTTTGCGCTTTTACGGAGAGCGGGACATTCCGGTTGAACTTAATGAGCCACACCATTGGGGCATGCGCGATGCTCCCGACGTACTTTTCGTAGTATCCGCCTACCTCTCTGCACTCAATGCACGTGCCTTCGGCGTTCGCGATTACATTGCCCAGTTTATGTTTAACAGCCCTCCCGGTCTTTCCGACGCAATGGACCTTGCCAAGATGCTCGCGTGCCTGAATATCATCAAACCACTTGAAAATGATACTTTCCATATCTGGCGCCAGACACGCACAGGGCTGCTCAGTTTCCCCCTTAATATGGAAGCTGCGCGCGGCCACCTGGCTGCCAGCACGTATCTTCAGATGGCCCTTAAACCCAACATTGTTCATATTGTCGGTTTCAGTGAAGCCGACCACGCCGCCACACCAGATGAAGTAATCGCAGCCGGCAATCTCGTTCAGCGGGTGATAGAAAATGCCCTCAGAGGTTCGCCGAATTTATTGGCTGATCCGGCCCTGCAGGAGAGAGCGGAAGAATTAACAGCCGAAGCACAGGTAACGCTGCAGGCAATCAGGGAGCTGGCTCCCCTGGTATCCACGGTGCCGACAGAAGAAGCTGATATAGATCCGGCAGATCAACCACTGATAAACCCTGCTGTTCTATCGGCAGCTGTTACTCGCGGTATTCTTGACGCCCCTCATTTGGTAAATAATCCTTATGCTCGAGGCAAGATACACACAACCTGTGACGGGCGTGGTGCCTGTCTGGCAGTAAACCCTGATTCAGGAGAAACCTGGTGCGAAGCCGAGAGAATCGCATCCCTGGAAACAACACAAACTACGTAAATAATCATACTCTTTGGAGATTTATATGAGCAAAAAAACGCGGTATGCAGTCATTGGTGCAGGTAATGGTGGAAAAGCTATGGCAGCTCACCTGGCATTAAAAGGTTTTTCCGTATCTCTATACAACCGTACCCCATCACGCATCGAAGCAATTAAGGAACTCGGGGGAATTCAGCTGGAAAGCTATGACGGCGGGCCACACGGCTTTGGCAAACTGCGGAAAGTGACTTCCTCTATCGAGGAGGTTGTGGAAAATGTTGATGTGATTATGGTGGTCCTGCCCTCATCAGCTCATGCCCAGATAGCAGCCCAGCTTTCCTGCTGCCTGAAGGATGGACAAGCAGTCATTCTTCATCCCGGCAGAACCTGTGGGGCAATTGAGTTCCGCAAAGTACTCAGTGATATGGGATGTGAGGCGGAAGTCACGATTGCCGAGGCAGAGACATTTGTCTATGCCAGCCGGTCTGAAGGGCCGGCTCTGGCGCGCATATTCCGAATCAAGAATGCCGTACCCCTTGCGGCACTGCCTGCAACCCGCACAAAAGAAGTGCTGGATTTAATCCGGGATGCATATTCCGAGTACATTGACGGTGTAAATGTTCTCAACACCGGATTGAATAACATGGGCGCCATTTTCCATCCGGCGCTGACTATTCTCAATGCAGGGCGAATCGAATCAACAGCAGGGGAATTTCAGTTCTATATCGACGGCGTAACCCCCTCCACCGCTCGCGTGCTGCAGGTACTGGACCGGGAGCGGGTTACGGTTGCCGCATCTGTCGGCGTACGCGCCCGTACGGCGCTTGAGTGGCTGCGCCTCGCCTATAACGTCCAGGGGGAAAACCTGTATGAAGCGATCCAGAATCAAACTGGCTATCACGGGATTAAAGCGCCAAACACACTCAATCATCGCTATATCTTCGAGGATGTTCCGATGAGTCTCGTTCCCATTGCAGCATTGGCACAGCGGTATGGTGTCTCTGTCCGTGGCATTGAGAGCATCACCCGGATGGCATGTATTATCCACAGCACAGACTACTGGCGCCGCGGCCGAACCCTGGACAAACTGGGGATCCAGCATCTAAGTGTCGGCGAACTGACCCGCTATGTGAACGAAGGGATCGAATTTATACGCTGAAGGCATGGGGAACCAGGCTTACGGTGTGAACAATCGTCTGCGCAGCATTTTAAGTGAACCAAGCACCATCAGCAGCAGCACCAGCTGCGCCACACGCCAACCGCCTCCAATCACCAGGCTGTTTGCCCGAAACCCTTCCAAAAAGAATCTGCCTGAAGCCAGCAGAGTAACAGTGAACAGGAAACGGACGCCTGGCTTCTCCGGAATACTCCGGCGCAGAAGCACTGCCAGAATCAATCCATCCAACAGCAGTTCATAACCCTGGACTGGATGACGCCGGCTGCCCCAGAGCTGTATCGCCCACGGCAGGCTCGATTTTGTTCCGTACGCATCCCCGCTGGCAAGATTCATCCCGGCCAGTGAAGCAAACAACACAACCAACCCGGGCGCCAGTACGTCAAGGGTTTCCCAGAGGCGCAGATTCTTCCGCTGAACATAAACAACGGCGGTTACTAAACCCACTACACTGCCTTCCAGCAGCGCAAGCGTGTCCGGATTGGGCAGGATGATCCCCAATGGTGCGTCCAGATAGCGGTCCAGATTCTGCAATACAAAGATCAGCCGCGCTCCAACCAGAAAACTACCCAGTGTGATAAAAATCAGATTCCCGATATTTTTTTCAGAAAGCCCGGCTTTCCTGGCTTCCTTCTCCGATAGAGAAATACCAGCCCAGATCCCTGCCAGCAGCACCAGCAGCGGAGCCTGCAGTGCAAGCGGACCCAGATTCAGGATCGGAAGCATCAGTCCACCTCCCCCAGCAGCGCTTCCACCTCACTGAAGAGGAAAACCTCATCCAGCGGGCCGCCGATCTGTACATGACGGATGACTCCGTCACTGTCGATTATAAATGTGGTTGGAGTTGCCCGCACATTATAGGCTGAAGCTGCGTGGTTCTCTGTATCCAGCACAACAGGGAAGCTGAGATTGTACTCCGCAACAAACGCTGCTGCTGCAGAAGATGAATCCTGGTAGGTGGTATTCACTCCAAGCACAACCACCCCTTTGCCCCCAAGCTCCTGCTGCACCTGCTCCAGTGCAGGCATCTCAAGCCGGCAGGGTGTGCACCACGTCGCCCAGAAGTTCAGGATAACCACCTGCCCCTGAAAATCCACCAGCGATAACATCTCCCCGTCGAGTGTGTTCAATGTAAAATCCGGTGCACGGAAACCCGTATACGGATAGGAGGAAATCTCCTGACCGGCAGCCGGTTCCAGCCTGCTCAGACTCATCCAGGCTGCCGCCATAAGGATTATCACTGCCAGCAGCATCCAGAAACGCTGCTCTGCTATCCATTTCATTCTGCACTCTTCCCGTGCTGTATATCTCCTTTTATTACCATTGGCAGGCCGGATACCATGAACACCACAACATCTGCTGCAGCCGCTATCTTCTGGTTGGCCCTGCCCAAAACATCGCGATACAACCTGCCGGAAGCATATGCAGGCACAATTCCCAGCCCTACCTCGTTGCTTACAACGATCCATACGGCCTCGCCGGAGCGCACCAGGTCGATCAGGGCGTTGACTTCCATCTGCAAAGTCTGTTCCACATCCTTTTCCGATGGTTTTTCCCCCAGCTCCATCATAACGTTGCTGACCAGCAGCGTCAGGCAGTCCAGCAGGTAAACATCCCCGGATCCACAGGAAGCTTTTACAGCCTGTGCGACACCAAGAGGAGCTTCAATGGTCTCCCAGCGTTCCGCTCGGGAAGCGCGATGAACACTTATCCGCCTGATCATCTCTTCATCATGCGCTTGTGCAGTCGCCACATAAACCGGAGCTGACCCCAATGATTCCGCCAGCTGCTGTGCGTAATCACTTTTACCTGACCGCGCTCCACCCAGTACCAGGATCAATCGCCCCATTATTCGCTCTCCAGCATTTCCAGCACCATGTCTCTCGATTCAAAAACATCCTCCCTGGAAAACATCTCCAGGGTGACCACGCCTTTAAAACCAAAATTGATAAGATAATCCAGTACTTCCCGTACCTGGCGCGGTTCCATGTGCCTGAGAGATTGATGGTCGCGGCTGCCAATGCCGTGCAGATGGATCACGCGGGTTTGCCCCAGCCGTTTTTCGAGATAAGGGACTACCGCTTTATCATCCAACCAGAGATGCCCTATATCAATACAGCGGCTGACAGCAGCATGCTCGAATAACGGGTCCCAGAAATCCTCCGGGAAGCCCTGCAGGTTTTCCACACACAGCTTCTCCAGGGAACCGAAACTCTCGGCGATCTCGTGCAGGGAAGCCAGGGCAAAATCCAGCCATTGCCCGGACTTCTCCTGGTTTTCAGCTTCCACGTGTACCACATAACCCTCGGGATCCAGCGGTTCAGCATGATGCAGGACACGCAGCGCCCTGCGCACAGAGCGCTTTCTCTCCTCGCCACCAGAACCCAGTTTGAGATCGAGCGGAAGATGCACGGTATACGTCAGATTTTGGTCCTGTGCAAGCTTGCGCAGTTCTTCCATTTCCTGCTCGGAAGGAAGATTGGATTGATTCTCCTCCTCCAACTCAAACAGGATCAGTTCAATATCCTCGGTCTTACCGGCCAGGAAACGCACATTCGGCATAATCTCAGCTGGAAGAACATAGGAGGTAGTACCCAGGCGAAATAGTTTCATCTCAACTCACCACAAAAAGAAACAGCACAACAAGTTCCGACAGTTCACAGGCAGCACCCAATACATCCCCGGTTACACCGCCGATCCTGGCTTTTGCAAACTGAAAAACCAGCAGTGCTGTGAGGATAGCAAGGATAAGAGCAAGAAACCCCTGCATTCCCAGGGTACCAGCCAGAAGGAGCGGAACGAAAGAAGCTGCTCCAATCCGCAGGGGTGTCAGCCCCGACTTGAATACAGCACCCAGTCCCCCTTCGCGGGCAGAAGGGTAGAACATGCCGAGCAGCATTACACTCCTGCCGGCTGCCGGAGCCAGAAGGAGTACGGTTGCAGCAGTCAAACCCTCCAGAGCTGCTGCTTTCAGTATCAGAAACAGGGATATCCCGATCACAGCAAAGGCACCTGTACCTGGATCCCGTAGAATCGTAAGGCGGCGTTCCCGGTCAGCTGTGACCAGCAGCCCGTCCAGGCAGTCCGCCAGGCCGTCCAGGTGCAAACCCCCACTCAGCAGCACCCACAAACCCAGCAGCAGGCCGGCCCGCAGCCTATCGGGCACCCGCCCGTCCAGCAGAAAGTAAAACCCCACCAGCAGTACGCCAAGAAGTACGCCAACCAGCGGGAACCATATCGCTGCCTTTCCCAGATCTCTGGGAGAACGGGTTCCTGGCTTTCGCACCGGAAGGATCGTTAGAAAACTGAGAGCTGTCCACAAACCCTGCATCTGGATTCTCGCTTTCCCGAAATAATCTTACCTGATTTTATACTCCACGGCTGGTGAGCTTTATCTGAGGTGCCGGCAAACTGCCGGCATGTCTGTTTTTTTTCCAGCCCCAGGGGGAAACTGGAAGAAGAATGAACAACGGACCGGAGCACATACAGCCAGGCAAGGATTCCAGCAAAGTACTAGTACCAGCAGTCGCTTCCAGCATGACAACGTCAATCAGACGTAGTTACAACCGGGTGGCCGTTTTGCGGATTTGGAAATACCTGGATCTTCACCGCATACACCTCAGCCAGCAGATCTGCCGTGAGAACTTCCTGCGGCCTGCCAAGGGAATGAACGGTTCCATTGGAAAGAAGCATAACCCGATCGGCAAAACGAGACACCAGATTCAGATCATGCAGCGCCATTAACACCGCCAGGCCCTGTTCCAGTGCCAGTTCACGTACAAGCTTGAGCGTCCGGTCCTGGTGATGCAAATCCAGATGGGCTGTGGGTTCATCAAGCAGCATAACCTCAGGTGATTGTGCCAGCGCCCTGGCGATCAGAACACGCTGCTGCTCACCGCCAGAGAGTTCTCCCACAAGACGATCTGCATATTCAAGCGTCCCGGTTTTCTCCATCATGGTTGTGGCGATCTCCACATCCTCCTGGTTTTCACTCTCGAACCAATTCAAATAGGCTGTGCGCCCCATTAACACTACATCGAGTGCTCTGAATGCTCCCGGCAAATGGATAGCCTGCGGTACCACTGCAATCCGGCGCGCCCGCTTGTCAGGATTTATCGAATGGATTGACTTTTCTCCAAGCCGGATCTCCCCGTTTGTCAGCGGCAGGATCCCTGAAGCAGCCTTGATCAGGGTGGACTTTCCTACCCCATTCGGCCCCACCACAGCCAGGATCTCACCAGGCTTCACATCGAAGCACAGATTGTGTAAAACCGGCCGCCGGGAATAGCCAAACCCGACATTGATAAACGAAAGCGCATCCATCTACCAATACCCTATCTCTCTGCGTGTCTTGCGCAGCAGCCAGAGGAAAAATGGAGCTCCGATCACCGAAGTCACCACACCAACCGGCAGCACACTCGGAGCCATCACAACCCTGGCAATGATATCCGTCAGCAGCAGGAAGATACCGCCGCCCAGTACAGCACGGGGAATAATACGCCGGTAATCAGCTCCCCAGATCAGACGAACGATATGCGGAACGATCAAACCGACAAAACCAATGATCCCGGAGAAGGAAACGGCTGTTGCTGCAACCATCGAAGCAGTAACGACAATAACCAGCTTATACCGCTCCACATTCAAGCCCATCTGCTTTGCCTGGTCATCCCCGAACTGGAGCACATTCAAAGGGCGCCCCAGGACCATCATCAGGGAAATTCCGATCAGATAGTATGGCAGTGATGCCAGAACAGGTTCCCATCCGCCCAGGCTGAACCCGCCGAAAAGCCAGCTCACCGCCCGATGCAGCTCTTCGCGCGACAGGATCATGATCAGGCTCGTTATCGAAGACATAAAGGAACTGACCGCAACACCGGCCAGAATCAATGTACTCACAGGAGTCGATCGTCCGATCTTTGCCAGTGAATATACCAGCCACACGGTGATCATCGCGCCGACAAACGCAGCTGCTGGAATGATAAACATACTGCTGAGCTGGTACGGCCACTTCACCGACATGGCCAGCACAGCTCCCAATCCCGCTCCTGATGCAATCCCCAGAATGTAAGGATCTGCCAGCGGATTACGGAACAGGCCCTGGTAAGCAGATCCACTGGCCGCCAGTGCCATCCCTGTTAATGCGAGCAGAACCGTATGGGGGAGACGGATATCATAGAGAATGATCTCAAATGTCTGAGGCCAGGTCGTCGTGATATGAAGCAGCCCGGTTTTATTGGCAAGGATCCCGATTACATTCAGCGGCGGGATCGAGATCGACCCAACACTGATATTCACTACGGCAACAAGAAATAAAGCAGCAGCCAGCAGCCAGGGAGAGAACCTGCTGCCTCCCCGGCCACGCTCACTGCTGCTGTGCACAGTTTCGTTCGACAATCGATTGCCTACTCAAAAAGCTCTGGGTGGAGATATGCCGCCATCGCTTCATATGCATCCATCAGTCTTGGCCCCGGGCGGTCGAACCAGTTCGTATCAATTCCATACACTCGTCCGTTTACCACTGCGTCGATGCCATCCCAGCCAGGCCGTTCAGCGATAGATTCAACTGTTGTTGTGACCCAGGCGCCGGACGCAAAAACAATCACTTCGGGGTTTGCGGCAATAATCTCTTCGGAGCTGAGAGTATTGTAATAATCGACTTCGGCTGCGATATTCTCGCCGGCGGCCATGGAAATCACATAATCATGGAATGTACCAACACCTGCCGTCCATGGCGCAGCGGGGTCTGTCCCATCCACTTCATAGAAGACACTGACGGTCTCCGCACCAGCAACCTTTTGCTCCACCGCTGCCTGCCGTTCCTGCAGATGTGAAACCACCGTTTCTGCCTCCGCCTCCTGCCCGGTGATCGTTCCGGCCAGGCGCAAATTAGCATACAACCCATCAAAATCAGCCGGATTACCGATGACAAAAACCGGGATATCCAGTGCTTCCAGCTGGGCAATCTGCTCAGGGCTGGTCAATTCGGCTCCGAGAACCACATCCGGCTCCAGTGCGACAATTGCTTCTGTGTTCAACTCGCCCCATGTACTGCCGATACTCTCGATCTCAAGCGCCTCCTCCGGGAAATCCGTCATATCATCACGCCCGACTATCAGGTCACCAGCACCGAGGGCAAACAGTATTTCAACATTCGAAGGTGCGATCGACACAATACGTTCGACTGGAAGGTCCAGTGTAATCTCGCGTCCATAACCATCGACCAGATCAACAGCTGTGTTTACCTCTTCTGCCAGCGTTGTGGAGGAGCATGCACCGATCAGCAGGGTTGTTATCAGCATCACTATTATCAAAAGAGTATTCTTTTTCACTTTTTTATCCTCTCCATGAATATTGACTGTTCAAAAAAAATAAAAAATCCCTGCCTTTCAGCAGGGAGAGTATTATGGAAGTTCTTTCATAGGACTCCTCCCCTTCTTCGAGGTTTGTGGAGATCCCAGTCAGACAGTCGTCCTGGCTTCCTGATATATCAGGTAACAGTTGCGGGACAGCACCGGACTTGCACCGGTTTCGCTTTTGAGCCCTTCCATCCGGGGAAAAGGCATCTGGCTGGTATTCTTATTCAGTTGTCCCCTGTAGTATACCGTTGATTTTGCGACCGTCAAGAACCTTTGTTTTCCAAAACAATCCTCTCTGAGAAATCTGTGTCAAATGTCCCAATAAAGATCTTACTATCATACAAATTTGGTTTGGATTCTTGCATTTAAAATCGTTATCATATACTCTTTTCCTTAAGAAAGCGCATTTTCCTGCCCGGTGGGATATCTTGATCAGCAGGAGTCTTGCGCAGACCATATGACGCAAGTGTGTGAACTGTTTCGGTGAGGTATATGGGTAATACGGGTAGATGTACGGCTGTACAAGTACGTCCAAACCTGCAAGTCCTGGCTCATTGGCAAAACGTGGAAAGAACTATCCCACATTACATTGAAGCATTTTTCCCCACTCTCACATTCTCCAGGATTTTTTTCTTGACGCGCCCTGGAAAAATATTCCACCAGAAACCTCGCCACTCTGATTCGAAGCACTATAGAAGTCCAGGAAAAACAACCTGCTTCTCATCCCTATTTCAGTACCGCATCTCCCCTCCAATCCTGGAGCAACAAAGCCTTTTCACCATCACCCCCGGCGTAATTGTTCTTCCGGAATCTCCACTCCAGCCAACTCCATTCCCATCTGGATCTGGCGCCCATAGATTTGTTCGCCCAACCATTGTCGCTGCATCCCTCCTGACACAGCCCTGTTTTTTATAAGAACAAAGATACGGGCTCATACAACAACAGTTACTGAAGAATCTGTAAGCCGGAAAACAGTTGACTGCTGATTCATTCCGATCAGTGTTCTATTCTGGCCTGTGCTGCTTCCAGAAATCGCCTGCCGAACAACTCTTTGCAGAACAGCTAGACTGACTGACAACGATATTGATGAAACATATTGCTGACAACAGGTACTTTTATTATCTTTTCCAAAGGAGAAGAACATGAAAGAACTCACCCTTTCCATTCCCGGGCTTTACGCGGACCACCATGTGCTTCGGATCCGACGTGCACTGGATCTTCCCGGTGTTGAAGAGCTGTACGCCAGTTCTGCCTGGCATAAGCTCTGGATCCGTTTCGACGAGGCCAAACTCTCAGAAAGCACTATCGAAGAAACCATCCGTGCTATCGGGTATGGTCTAGATGCGAAGGAAACCCCCATACTGGTAGAACGTATCCGAGCCGGACGTGATCCTCAGTGGGAAAAACTGGCAGCCCGGGTGACAAAAACAAACCCATCGGACCTGAAGATGTCCGGTGAGTTCCGACGTTATTAAGAAAGGAGTCTGTTCATGGCGAAAAAACAGCGTTCTCCTGAAGAAACCAGCGGGGATCAGTCAAGCATCAAGCTGCTGCAGTTTGCACTGGATGAAGGATTTGATACATCTTTCTTCCGTGCTGATGCCCTTGCCCCCTGTCCGATCGGGAGTGAAGGCCTGTGCTGTAAAGTCTGCTCCATGGGGCCCTGTCGGCTAACAAAAGAAGACTCGCGCGGCATCTGTGGAGCCACACGCGATACCGTTGCCGCCCGCAACTTCGGGCGCATGGTCGCTGCCGGTGCTTCTGCCCATTCTGACCACGGACGGGATCTTGCCTACACACTCCTGGCTGCCGCCCAGGGCCATGCACCCGACTATGCCATCCGCGATCCGATCAAGCTGCAAGAAATGGCTGTCACCTTTGATATCCCTCTCGATGGAAAATCTATGGAAGAGCTTGCCGCCGAAGTCGCTACAGCCGCATTGCAGGAATTCGGCAAAATCGACGGTACCCTCACCTACCTCAAGCGTGCACCCGAGCGCCGCCAGAAAATCTGGCAATCCCTTAAGATTGAACCACGCAGCATCGACCGTGAAATTGTCGAAATGATGCACCGCACCCATATCGGCAATGACCAGGAAGCCGAGCACATCCTCGATCATGCGCTGCGCTGCGCCCTCGGAGATGGCTGGGGCGGCTCGATGCTGGCCACAGATCTCACCGATGTGCTCTTCGGCACCCCTGGGCCTGTCCAATCCAATTCCAATCTCGGCGTACTGAAAGACGATGAGGTCAATATCATCATCCACGGGCATGAACCGACACTCTCCGAGATGATCGTGGCTGCAGCCCTGGATCCTGAACTGATCGAATATGCCCGCAGCAAGGGAGCTGCTGGTATCAACATGGCCGGTATTTGTTGTACAGCCAACGAAACCCTGATGCGGCAGGGTGTCCCTCTGGCCGGCAACTTCCTGCAGCAGGAGCTGGCACTCCTCACAGGATCGGTAGAAGCAATGGTGGTCGACATCCAGTGCATCATGCAGGGGTTGTCTGGACTGGCTGGTCATTTCCATACTGAACTGATTTCCACCTCACCGAAAGCGCGCATAAAAGGCTTCACTCACATCGAGTTTGATGAACACAACGCACTGAATATCGCCAAGGACATTGTGCGACGGGCAATCGATAAATATCCCGAGCGCGGCGAGACCCACATCCCGGAAGAGACAGAACCTCTTATCCCCGGTTTCAGCCATGAGTACATTCAGTACGCACTCGGAGGCCTGTACCGCGGCTCGTTCCGGCCGCTGAATGACGCCATCATCTCCGGCCGCATCCGCGGCGTTGTCGCCAATATCGGCTGTAATAATGCCCGCATCTGCCACGACGCCTTGCATCGCGAGGTTGTAACCGAATTCCTCAAAAACGATATTCTGGTCGTCGAAACCGGCTGCGGCGCTATCGCCAGCGCCAAACAGGGTTATATGACACCCGAAGCTGCATTCGAAGCTGCCGGACCCGGTCTGCGGGAAGTATGTGAAGCTGTAGGGATCCCACCCGTACTGCATATGGGATCATGCGTCGACAATTCCCGTATCCTGACCGTGCTGTCGCAAATGGCCACCGAAGGCGGGCTTGGCGAGGATATCTCCGATATTCCGGCTGTAGGGATGGCACCGGAGTGGATGAGTGAGAAAGCCATTTCAATCGCCACCTACTGCGTCGCCTCCGGAGCCTATGTGATCATGGGCCGCCATAACCCCGTCTCCGGCTGCGAGGAGGTAACGCAAATCCTCAGTGAAACCTGGGAGCAGAAGGTGGGCGGCCGGTTGGAGTTCGTAGACAACTGCGAGGAAATCATTTCCCGTGCGATCGCCCACATCGACGCCAAACGAGCTGCCCTGGGCCTGGACCCGTACCAGCCCGAAAAATGGGGGCAATCCGGAGATGCCCGCATGCTCACCTTACTCGAAAAACCTTTCTTCGATCGAATCGAAGCCGTTTACGGTGGCAAAGACTGACCAGGAGGAGAAAACATGTCACGCTATATCGCCACAAGAGCTATCCGTGGAGCCAATGCCCTCGTCGCCGAAGCAGATCAGCTCCTCGATCAGACCATAGAGAAAAAAGGACCTGACCAGGTAGTTGCCTTTCCAAATACCGCCTACTACCTGCCCGTTATCAACGGCATGCTTGGCAAGCAGGTTTCAACATTGAAAGACCTGAAACCTGTGCTTGAGCACGCTCACACCCTCCTCCATCCACTCCCCCAGGAAAAACTGTGGACTCCATACCTTGGAGAGACGCTCGATTCCGGCATGGCCACCCTGCTCGCAGCGGAAGCGATTGAAGCGATCTGCTTTACCCTCGGTGAACAGCCGGAACCATATCCCGGACTGAATCTGGCAGGATCAACCACCTTCACCAGCCCCGATGGAAACGGATCAGAACCGCAAACCGACGGACACCTCAATGGACCCATCGATGATATCCAGCTGCGCTCCTGGGGCATCCAGCTCGTGGATGGGCGGATGCCCGGCTTTGCCGCCATCGTCGGCGCTGCCCGTTCCAACGAAGCCGCAGTCAGTATCGTACGCGAACTGCAGCAGCGGAACATTCTCACGTTCCTGTGCGGAAATGTGAACGGGCGCTCCATTATCGACCAGCTTGTTGAGGAAGGTGTCGAAATGGGTTACGACACCTACATCGTCCCCTTCGGCCGGGATACAATCTCAGCAATTTATGCACTCGGTTTCGCCACCCGCTCGGCACTCACCTTCGGTGGGTTGAAAGGCGGGCAGTGGCGCGATATCCTGATTTACAACAAGTTCCGTGTGTTTGCCTTTGTCCTGGCGCTCGGCGAGGTCGATGACCTCAAATACGCCGCAGCTGCCGGCGCCATCTCCTACGGCTTCCCGGTTATCGCCGACACCATCATCCCGGAAATCCTTCCCACCGGTGTCACCCGCTACGAACACGTCATCTCGCAGCCGTGGAATGAAATCGAGGGAAAGACCGATTCCGAAAAAGCAGCCCGGCTGGTGCAAAAATGCATTGAAGTCCGCGGTGTGAAAGTGCGCATCACCGAAGTACCGGTGCCGGTGCCGTACGGCTCTGCCTTTGAAGGCGAGGTGGTTCGCCGCGCCGATATGCAGGTTGAGTTCGGCGGAAAACACAGCCGTGCATATGAATACCTCACCATGGCCAAAATGGACGATGTCGAGGATGGTAAGGTGGAAATCATCGGCCCCGGACTGGAAAATGTGGAAACCGGCGGTTATTTGGATATGGGCATCCTCGTTGAGGTGGCCGGCCGCAAAATGGAGAAGGATTTTGAGCCGGTGCTGGAACGCCAGATCCACTACTTCGTTAACGGCGCTTCCGGTGTGCAGCATATCGGGCAGCGGGACATCGCCTGGATCCGCATCAGTAAAACTGCAGCCGAAAAAGGGTTCGGCCTCGAACACTTCGGCAAGATGCTGCACGCCCGCTTCCATGCAGATTTCGATTCAATCGTTGACAAGCTGCAGGTCAAAATTATCACCGATCCCAAGCAGCATGCCGCCTGGCTGAAAAAAGCGCGTACCGCCTATGCAGAACGCAACGAACGAATCGGTGCGATGACCGATGAAAGCGTTGAGGATTTCTACTCCTGCACCCTCTGCCAGTCGTTCGCACCGGACCATGTATGCATCGTCAGCCCGGAGCGGCTGGGATTGTGCGGCGCATATAACTGGCTGGACTGCAAAGCTTCCTTCCAGATCAACCCCACCGGCCCAAACCAGCCGATCCGCAAGGGCAAACTGCTCGACGACAGCAAAGGCTACTACACCGGTGTGAATGAATACGCCCTCTCTGCCTCGCACGGCTCAGTCAACGAGGTAGCCATGTATTCCATCATGGAGAACCCGATGACTGCCTGCGGCTGTTTCGAATGTATCGCCATGGTAATCCCGGAGGCCAACGGCATCATGATCGTCAGCCGGGAGGATCCTTCAATGACCCCTGCCGGTATGACATTCTCCACCCTCGCTGGTATGGCAGGCGGAGGATTGCAGACCCCGGGCATCATGGGGCACGGTAAATTCTACATCCTCAGCCCGAAGTTTATCTCAGCTGATGGCGGCCCGAAGCGGATTGTATGGATGTCCTCCATCCTCAAACAACAGATGGCCAATCAACTGGAGATAGTCGCCGACCGCGAAGGTATAGGAGATCTTTTCAGCAAGATCGCTGATGAAACGGTCTGTACAGAAGTGGAACCACTGCTTGAATTTCTGACAGAGCAAAACCATCCTGCGCTGTCCATGCCGAGCATTTTCTAAATCATGGAGGAATAACAATGAGCCTGGAAATCCCAAAAGAAACCTGGACCGGTCAGGTACGAGAGGTGACACTCGGGGCAACCTCAGAACAGGGCGGCTCCCGAAAATCCACCATCACCGTTGGCGGCGAGACCACCCTGCCGTTCCTGACCCACGAAGGAGCTATCCCCCATCCAGCAGCACTCGCGGTCGAAATCCGCAGCAGTAAACCTGAGGGTTGGTCGCCGCTGCTGGAAAAAGCCTGGGGGGAAGCGATGAACGATCCGGCCGAATGGGCGAAGGCTGCTGAAGAGGCAGGTGCTGATCTGCTCTACTTTGTACTCAATGCTACCGATTCCAGTGGCAGCCCGACAACACCGGAGAAAGCCGTGGAAGCCGTCAGGAATGTACTTGAGGCTTCCACCATACCACTGGCTGTAATCGGCCCCGGTCAGTCGGACCTGGATAACGAACTTCTGGTCCCTGCTGCAGAAGCAGCCGAGGGTGAGCGATTGCTGCTGGGCACCTGTGAGGAAAAAAACTACCGCACTATCGTAGCAGCAGCACTTGCACACAACCACCTCGTACAGTCCCGCACACCGATGGACGTGAATTTGTCCAAACAGCTCGTTATCCTGATTCACGACATGGGTATGCCGCTGGAGCGCATCGTGCTGGATCCGACCACCGGTGCTCTTGGTTACGGCATCGAATACGGTTTTTCCGTCATGGAACGGCTGCGGTTGGCTGCCCTCACAGGGGATACCATGACCCAGCAGCCTATGATCGTCACGCCCGGTGAAGAAGTCTGGAAGGTGAAGGAAGCAAAAATCGGCAGTGGCGTTCCGGAAACCTGGGGAGACTGGGAAACCCGGGCCCTCGAATGGGAAGCTGTTACTGCTGCGACTCTGATCCACTCCGGCGCAGATATTGTGGTGCTGCGCCATCCACACACGCTGCAGCGCCTGCAGCATATGATAACCGATCTATCCAGCTCACATCAGCCGGAGGAATAAAATGGCTCTTACAGGCTTACAGATCTACAAACTACTGCCCAAAACGAACTGCAAGGACTGCGGCTACCCGACCTGCCTGGCTTTTGCGATGAAGCTGGCAGCCCAGCAGGCAGAGTTGAAAGACTGCCCGCATGTCAGTGAGGAAGCGCAGCAGCAGCTCGAATCCGCCTCAGCCCCGCCCATCCGCCTCGTGGAAGTCGGGGTCGGAGAGCATGCTGTTCAAGTCGGCAATGAAACCGTGCTTTTCCGCCATGAAAAAACCTTCTACCACAAACCCGGGCTGTTCATCCGTATAAATGACGACCTCCCACTCGGGGAAATCCAGGCACTGGTCAGCACCATCGACACATTCGAGGTGGATTATGTCGGCATCTCGCTGGTTATCGATGGTTTTGCTGTCGCCTGTACCTCAGGGTCAACCGAAACATACTGTGCGGCTGTTGAGGCTGTATGCACAGCAAGCCAGAAAGCCGTTATTCTGCTTGCGTCCGATCCGGAGACGGCCCGTGCTGGTGCGGCAGTTTGCCAGGAACGCAAGGCGCTGCTCGGATCTGCCAATCCAGATAACTGGGAAGAAATGGTAGAGATCGCAAATGAATTTCAGAATCCACTGATCGTCCGAGCCGGTTCACTTGCAGAACTGGCAGACCTGACTGGAAAAATCCAGGAAAAAGGCATTGAAAACCTGGTGCTCGATCCACAGCTGGATGGATACCTGGACAGCCTTCAGCAGCTCACCGCACTGAGGCGGCTTGCACTGAAGTCTAATTTCCGGCCGCTTGGTTTTCCAGTGCTCACCTGCCCGGGAAGCAGCACGGATCCGACCCTGCTTGCAACCGAACACATCGCCAAATATGCCGGCTTTATTGTCCTGGACACCTTTGATCCGGCCACAGCCTATGCGCTGCTGGTGCTGCGGGAAAATATTTATACCGACCCGCAGAAACCTATTCAGGTAACACCCGGATTGTATGAAATCAACAATCCCGATGGGACTGCGCCGCTGCTGGTGACCACCAACTTCTCGATCACCTACTTCTCTGTAGCCAATGAGATTGAAAGTTCAGGTATCCCTTGCTGGCTGCTGGTCACCGATTCAGAAGGAATGAGTGTCCTCACAGCCTGGGCTGCCGGAAAATTTGATGCAGAACGAATCGCAAAGGATGCAAAATCGTTCAGTGCTGCCGGGAAGGTGCTGCATCACAAGATCATTATCCCGGGCCATGTTGCTGTTATTTCGGGGGATCTGGAGGAAGAGCTGCCGGACTGGCAGATTATGGTCGGCCCGCGTGAGGCGGTGGACATCTCCAGCTACCTGAAGAATGTTTGGACGGCCTGACCCCTTTCCCGGGTGAGGCCGATAGAAGGAGAATTTCTGGTGCCTCGTGTGACCTTCTTCCCCGAGAATATAACCGTCGCTGTTGAGGAAGGCTCAACAATCAGCGATGCAGTTGCCGTGGCAGGACTGGATGTTTCCCAACCGTGTGGCGAACAGGGACGCTGTGGACGCTGCCTGGTGCTTGTACGGGCCGGCTCGGTACGCAGACGCTCGACATTCCGGCTCTCCGAAAGGGATGTCAACGCCGGCTATGCACTTGCCTGTCAGACCGTACTGACCGGCGACGCCGTGATCGAAATCCCACCGCAGGAGGAAATAGCCCGCCGCCTGGTCACCGAAAAAACCTACACAGCAGAAATTCCGCTGGACTACGACCCGGTCTGGATGCAGAACCTCAAACAGATCCAGGTGACGATTCCCCCACCCACACTGGACGATAACCGCGACGACCTTTCCCGGCTTGAAAACTGCCTGAACCAGCACCAGGTAAAAGAGCTTACCATTCCACTGATGCTGCTGCGAACACTGAACCAGCGGCTGCGGGAGACAAACTGGAAACCCTGGCTGGTGTTGTATTATGACCGGAACCATCCAGGATCTGCTGTGCTGATCGATATACGTTTAGAACAGAAGCCGCTGTGCGGGCTGGCAATTGATATCGGTACCACCACAGTCAGTGCCAACCTGATGGACCTCGATAACGGAATCATCCTGGCTTCTGCAGCTGAATACAACGCTCAGATCGCACGCGGAGAAGACATCATTTCGCGCATCATCTACGCCACAAAGTATGACGGGTTGAGTGACCTCGCTGATCGTGTGCGCCGAACCATCCGGTCTCTTCTGGATCAGATCATAAAATCCAGCAAGATCTCTCCAGAACACATCTGCCGTGTGACCATCGCCGGGAATCCCACCATGATGCACCTGTTTCTCCAGCTGCCGCCTGGCTCGATCAGGCTGGAACCCTATATTCCAACCATCAATCACACTCCTCTCTACTATGCCCATGAGCTCGAGATACCTGTCTACCCACTGGCTGTGGTGGACAGCCTTCCCGGGGCTGCCTCCTATGTCGGTGCGGACATCAGTGCTGGCGTCCATGGCAGCGGTCTCAACACATCGGACTCACTCAGCCTGTTTATCGATGTGGGAACAAACGGTGAAATTGTGCTTGGAAACCAGGACTGGCTGGTCACCTGTGCCTGCTCCGCCGGGCCCGCTTTCGAAGGGGCTGGTGTGGTCCACGGCATGCGAGCCGCCCGCGGTGCCATTGAAGAGGTCTGGATCCACGGAGAAACACTGGAACCGACTTACCGGGTAATCGGGGACTCAACCCCGCGTGGGATCTGCGGCTCCGGACTGATTTCCCTGCTTGCAGAAATGTTCGCCACCGGTGTGGTGGACCGAAGCGGGAATATCTCTCTTGATCTTGACACCCCCCGCACCAGGGAGGGTCTGCATGGGCCGGAATATGTGGTGGCATTTGCTGAGGAAACCGATGACGGCAGGGATATCTCCATCACCAAAGTAGATATTGATAACCTGATCCGTGCGAAAGCAGCTATTTTTGCCGGATTTAATGTTCTGGTTTCAAGCGTAGGCCTGGAACTTGAAAATATCGACCGTATCCTGATCGGTGGTGCGTTTGGTAACTACATCAACATTGAAAAGGCTATTCAGATCGGCATGATGCCGGATATTCCCCGCAAACAGTTCCATTTTCTGGGCAATACCTCCCTCATGGGTACCTCCCTCGCGCTGCTCTCCCACCAGGACCGGGAAGCTATCAGCAGCATTGCAGACAAGATGACCTATATCGAGCTCTCTGCAGATAATTCATTCTACGAGCAGTTCACCGCCGCCTGTTTCCTGCCGCACACAGACATTAATTTATTCCCTACCGTGATGGAAATCTGGAACCGGGAGAAAACCGAATGACCTACACGATAGCACTCGCCGGAAAAGGTGGCACCGGTAAAACAACCCTGACAGCTCTGTTGGTTAAGACCATGCTGGGTTTGGGAAAACAGCCCATCCTGGCAATCGACGCCGACCCATCTACCAACCTTCACCTCGCACTGGGCCTCCCCGAACCACGCACGATCGGCGACATACGTGAGGAAATGGCGGAGGACAGCACCACCGACAATCTTGGTGTGGCTATCAGCCGGGTAGATTTCCTCAACCGTGAAATCCAGCTTGCACTTGAAGAGAGCAGTAATATCGATCTGATTGCCATGGGCCGGCCTGAAGGCCCGGGCTGCTACTGCGCGGTTAACCATATGCTGCGCCAGTTGATGGACGACCTCTGCCTGCATTATCCCTTTGTCGTTATGGATAACGAAGCCGGGATGGAGCATATAAGCAGGCGCACTACACGTGATGTGGACCTGTTGATCCTGGTCACAGATCCAACAATCCGCGGCCTGAAAGCTGCAGCTGCCATGCTCGAACTGGCAAACAACCTCAACATCGCAGTACACAGAAGCTGCCTCGTGCTCAACCGCCTGGCTGCAGAAATGCCTCCGCAGCTGGAAGAAGCAGTGCAGACCAGTGGACTGACGATCGGTGCCGTTATTCCTGCTGATCCGGAAATCGGCCGGCTCGACGCCGTCGGAGCACCCCTGATCGACGTATCCGATAATTCTCCCGCATTCATCAGTGTGCAGAAATTTGCTGCCAAATACATCGGCGGCGCCATTAAGCCTCGTTCATTATCTTCACCGACCCAATTGAAACCACAGAATCGGGTGCCGGAAAACACATCCTGAAAGGGGGGGCACAGAAGCCTGTATCGAATCCCGATTGTGTCCCACCATAACAAACCGCACCAACAGGGATCTATCCATCAGCATGGAGGATAAGCATGTATAAAATTGGCGAAAATATTCACATCATTTCACCGAAAGTCAAAGAAGGTCTCAAGGAACGGAACGGAAGCTTTTTTGTAGAACTGGCCAGGAAGCAGAAATCAGCGGGTGTGGACGCACTCGACCTCAATATCGGTCCCCAGAAAAAATCCGGGCCGGAGGTCGTCGACTGGTTAACCGATATCATGCTGGAAGCTGTACCGGGTATGACCCTGTCCTTCGATACAACCAATCTGGCAGCTATTGAAACCGGCCTGAAAAAAGTCGGCGCAAACAGCATTGTGAACTCCACATCGGCCGAGGAAGAACGACTGCAGAATGTACCTGAGATGGCAGCGAAATACGGCGCAGGCCTGATTGCCCTCTGTATGGATAAGAGCGGCATACCTGTCAGCGCTGATGCCCGTATCGAAATTGCCATGGAAAAACTCATCCCGCGTGCAGTTGAAGTGGGTATCCCGATGGAGCGCCTGTACGTGGATCCGTTGATCCTCACGGTTTCCGGCTGCCAGGAATTCGTTCCGGAAGCGATTGAAACCGTCCGCATGCTTAAAATGCTGGCTGATCCTCCGCCAAACACGGTTGTTGGACTTTCAAACGTCTCCAATTCTGTTCCTGCCGAGATGCGCCCGCTGCTCAACCGGGTGTATCTCGTGATGCTGATGGCAGTAGGTCTGGACAGCGCCATCCTTGACCCACTCGACCAGAAGATGATGGATACCATCCGAATCATCGAAACCAGAGAAAACAGTTCCGCCGCCGGTGATCTCTTCCTGAAGCTCTTCGACGCTACTGCTGCCATGGAAACACTGACACCGGATATGGTGGACCAGAACGAACCAGAACAGGTGGAAATCTGGAAGTCGGTCCAGGTCCTGATGAATAATGTGATCTACACTGATTCCTACCTGAGACTCTGAGCGGTGGCAGGAACTGCCCGGATAGGATATATTCAGAACTTCAGGACCGACCGCTGAAGGGAAACTCCGGTGTGGTGGCACAACCAAAATTACTGGGTGTTTTTAAGACCGGACAGTGGTCTTGAGGAATGGAATCAAACCTGCCCGCGCAGTATAATTAACCCGTTAACACGATCTGTACAGAAAGCACCAAGATCGGAATCCTGCAGCGTGGTCTGCAGTAAATAGCTCAAAACCAGGAGCAGAAGATGTCGCTTTTCTCACCTCGAAGATACCAGCCCCGTTTTTACCCATACGATCACCCTAACGCTTTTCTGCGTTTTGTCGGTTGGGGAGAATACGTAATCAAAAGTCCCCTGTTCGGCTGCCGCATGTGCGGCAACTGCATATTGCAGGAAACAGCTTTCATCTGCCCGATGACCTGCCCCAAGGGGCTGCGCAACGGACCCTGCGGCGGCTCCACGCCCGAACGCTGTGAGGTCGATCCATCACGCCCCTGCACCTGGTACCAGATATACGAACGCTCCGAGAATATGGGACGTACTGATATATTACTGGAAATCCAGGCCCCGCTGGACGGGCGTAATGTCGGCCATGAGCAGTGGCTGGGCCTCGTCAAAAAATGGTTCCAGGGCGAAGAGCGCCCCAATCCCGTGCACTTCATAGTCGATAGGAAAAAGTGGAATGAACGCTACGACCGGTTCTTCCTGGAGATGCGCCAGCCGGACTGGTGGCAGGGCGATGCGCTGTATCATCCTCCCGCGTACGAACAGCCGGTATCAAACCTGGAACGCAGCCTGAAGGCAGGGCGGTTCACCGTTACATCGGAAATTGCCCCACCATTGAGCGTGACCCGCAAGCCGCTTGAACGCAAGATCGAAATGCTGAAACCGTATGTCACAGCAGCCAATTTCACCGACAACGCTTCCGCTTCGCCGCGTATGGGCAGCATCGCCTGCTCCGCAATTTGCGTCGCCAACGGCATGGAACCGGTCATGCAGCTGCAGGGACGAGACCGCAGCCGGTACAGTATCCAGTCAGATGCGATCGGTGCAGCTGAACTGGGTATCCGCAACATTCTGTGCCTGAGCGGTGATCACCTGCGGCTCGGCCCCGGTCCTACGCCGCATCCGGTGCAGAACGATCTGGATGCGATCCAGATGTTGTGGATCCTGCGTCGCATGCGGGATGACGGCATCTATCTGGATGGGAGGAGTATCAAGAACCGCCCGCAGTTTTTCCTCGGTGCGGCAGCCTCCCCGTACGCGGCGGTGCCGCGCTATGAGGCCATCCGCGAGGAGAAAAAGGTAAACGCCGGTGCGCAGTTTATTCAGACCCAGCCAATCTACGACTACGACCGTTTCCTCGAATGGCTCGAAGCGGTCGATAAACGCAACCTGCTGCATAAAGTCTACATCCTCGCCGGAATCACCCCGCTGAAAAGCGCGCGTGCTGCCCACTTCATGGCGGACGATGTGCCCGGTGTAGTTATCCCTGAAGAGATCGTCAAACGGATGGACAATGCCAGCGATCAAGCGGAAGAGGGAGTAGCTATTGCTCTCGAGATTATTGAAAAGCTGCGGAGCACTCCCGGCATCCACGGTCTGCATATCATGGCCGTTCAGTGGGAAGATATCGTGCCGCGTCTTATGGAAGAATCCGGGCTTCCGCTGCCAATGGAAATAACGGAGCCTCTGGAGACTCCTGCATCGGACTGATCCGCGATGATAAGGAAAACCGGCAGCCCCCATCCGACGCCGTTCACGACCGGTTTTTTCACAGGAGGATTTGCATGAAGGTAGCAGTCACAGGAAAAGGCGGGGTTGGTAAAACGACACTGGCATCAATGCTGGCTTACGGCGCGGCGGAAAGCGGAAAATCTGTGCTTGCTATCGACGCGGACCCGGCACCCTGCCTGGGTGCTGCTTTGGCTTTCCCGCCCGGTAAGCTCTCATCTCTCACACCCATCGCCGAGTTGGACCAGCTGATCGAGGAGCGCACAGGTGCCAAACCCGGCACCCCCGGCGGTTTCTTCAAGATCAACCCGCGAGTGGATGACCTGCCCGACCGTTTCTCCATCACTCATCGCGGAATCCGCCTGCTTGAAATGGGGGCAGTGAAAATGGGCGGCTCCGGCTGCATCTGCCCGGAAAGCGCCATCCTGCGCGCCCTGCTCACCCACATCCTTCTCTACCGTGATGAAATCGTTATCCTGGATCTATACGCCGGAGTGGAACACCTGGGCCGGGCAACCGCCGATGCGGTGGATGCCATGCTGGTGGTGGTCGAACCCACCCGGCGCAGCCTTACTACGGCTGCCCAGATCAGACAGCTGGCAGAAGACATCCATCTTACCCGGTTGTTTCTTGTCGGTAATAAGGTTACCGGCCAGGATGACGTGGATTTTATCGAGCAGCACAATCCCGGGATCCCCCTGATCGGCACGATGCCGCTTTCCACACTCGTACAGCAGGCAGACCGCCAGGGGCAGGCACTCTACGACCTTGCGCCGGACCTCCGGGAGACAGCCGCACAGATCCTCGCCGACATCGCCTGACACACCTGTGAACCGATTTTCCGCAACCGGGAGTGCAGAGTGTGGCGGACATGGATGCACAGGGCGGAAGGAAATACCCTCAACAGATTCACCACAAAAAAGGACACGCGCAGAGGCAAACCTGCCCGTTTCATAACGTGTTGGGGGAAATATCCACTGATAAAAATCGGTTCGTCGGATTATGTCATGCGGGCGGATTTGCCATCGCGGCGCGCAAGCCGGTGTGAACCTGAATATGACGGTTGTAATTTGCGGGGAATCGCCTGTGAAATCCCCTCCTGCGTGCCGTGGCAGGCGAAAAACGGCCGAATCGAACGCAATGGGATATCGGGGCGTACCGAGGCGGGCGGGTTTGCCGGCGATACGTATGGGTCGGTGATGTTCCATATTTGGCGACTGTCATTTAGTGCCGAAACGCCTTTGAAACCCGCACCCTACGGATCGCGGAAGGCTGGTAAACGGACACACCAGATGCAATGGGATACGGGACGTACCGAATCAGGCAGGTTTGATTTGCAGGGGCCGGTCTCACAATCGACGGGACAATCCGACCGATCGAGATTGTGATACGCACGGAGATAATGGCTGATCGCCGGTAAACCTGCCCGTTTCATAACGCGACAGGAGATAATCCCATCGCCCGGTTGACACTTCGAGCGCCAAACCCATATTCATTGTATGATATCAACAGCATACAGAGGGGTGAACGGTGCACCGAATACAGCTCCTGCTCCTTGCTTTTCTGCCCCTGTTCCTCTTTTCCTGCGTTCCCGCAGCAGATGTAATAGCTCCCAACAGTAAACCCCTGCCCGATTTTATCCTGGGCACATGGTATGGAATCCTCGCTGTTGAAGATATTCATGAGGAGTATGACCAGGAATTTTTTGTGGAATTTGTTGATAAGGACAGTCTCACATTCCAGATGATCTCCCCCTACAGTGGATTCGAGGATACGTTTTTCTATCAGTTCACCGATGAAAAGACATTGCTGGTGGAAAATGAACGGGCAGGGGGCGGCACATGGCAGGTAACCAGAATGGGCCATCAGCTGCAGATAAGTATCTGGTCGGAAAACAGCTGTGTTTTGTTCACAAGAGTGGAATAAACCGGAATCATTGTTCCGCGGCAAGCAGCGGAGGATCAGGCACTGATCCTGGTAATTCCTCCACGCAATCGGTAGAATTAATCCTGTCTATAATCCTTCCCGGGTACAATATCATACAATACAAACCTGATTTTCTCACTCCATGGAGGACACCATGAATATTGTGCATTATTCCGATATCGACGGAAAACACTTCGAAGGCGATTCGGTTCAGGGCATTACCGGGCGGGTGTTGATCGGAGAAGACGACGGCGCGCCCAATTTCGTCATGCGCCTGTTCGAAGTCGAACCAGGCGGCTACTCCCCGCAGCACAGCCACGACTGGGAACATGAAATCTTCATCCACCAGGGCGAAGGTGCCGTGTTCTTCGAAGGGAAAAGCTACCCGGTCCGTGCAGGAAGTGCCATATTTGTCCCGCCCAACAAGGAACATCAAATTCGGAACACCGGTGATGGAACACTTACCTTCCTGTGTCTGATCCCGGCCGGCCCGCCGGAGCTCTGATCCGGTTCTTCAACCTGCTCAGCCGGAAAGGATACTCTGCAAATCTCCAGGTGACAGATGGATGATGCCAACGCAGCCAGCTTCTGTTATGATGAAAGTATCTCGGCGCAGATCTCAGCGCACTTCGCGAAGGATTGAGCGTACTACCAACCCCGAATATCAATGGAGGATCATGTATGGCCATCAGTCTCGAAGAAATCCGAACCGCACACCGTACCCTGAGCGACTACACCTATGAATTGCGACCGGTAGAGCGCGGTTACAACAACCGCACCCTGTATATCAATCTGGAGAACCAGGCAATACTGGAGAAGCCGGTCACCGAACAGATGAAGAAGCTTTTCACCGGTGGGCGCGGGTTCGCACTCTGGCTGCTGTGGCAGGCAGTGGAAGCGGATACTAAATGGGACGATCCCCGTAATGAACTGATCCTGGCGAACGGCCCTATCAACGGAATCACCGCTTATCCCGGTACAGGGAAAACGACAGCTGTCACCATATCCCCCCTCACTCATTCTGTTGTCGACAGCAACGGCGGTGGTTTTTTCGGGCCGTACCTGAAGTTCTCCGGATTCGACGCCCTCGAAATTCAGGGTAAAGCCGAAAAGGATGTCATTATCGTCATCAACGGTGATGAGGGTTGGGTACGTGTTGACGAAGCACCGCTGGAGGCACTCAATACCCATGTGGTTGCTGAACAGCTTACACGAATGTACGCAAACGATGAACGAGACCAGCGCAACATTTCAGTGGTATCCACAGGGGAAGGTGCTGATCACGTACTCTACAGCGGCCTCAACCTGAGCTGGTACGATCCAGCACGCAAGAGTGTGCGCGTAAAACAGGCTGCTCGAGGCGGCTGCGGCCGGGTGATGCGCGACAAACGCATCAAAGCCATCGTTGTGAAATTCAGCGGGCTGAAAGCCGACAGCAACAATGCAGCTGATTTTGACCTGGTGAAAAAAGCCGGGCGCCGTATCAACAAGGAAATCAAGGAGCTCGACAGCTCCCAGAATAACATGCGTGCTCTGGGCACAGCCCACCTGGTTGAGATCATGGACCACTTCGACCTGCTGCCCACGCACAACTACCGCTACGGCGGCCACCCGGATGTGGAACAAATCAACACCGATATCTGGCTCGAAAGTTTCACCCAGGACATGGTCGACGGGTGCTGGCTGGGCTGCTCCCTGTCCTGCTCTCACGCCATGGACCACTTCCACCTCAAGACCGGGCCCTACAAGGGAGAAGCTGTTCTCAACGACGGCCCGGAATATGAGACCATCGCCGGACTGGGCAGTAATGTCGGCATCTTTAACCCCCACGCCATCGGTGAACTGGGCTTTTATTGCGATACCTACGGCATCGACACCATCAGCTTCGCCGACTCACTTGCCTTCGTGATGGAATGCTTCGAGGAAGGCATCCTCACTACAGAACACACCGGTGGATTGAACCTCAACTGGGGCAGCATCGAAGACAGCCTTACGCTGCTGCACCAGATGGCTCGCGGCGAGGGATTTGGCCGGATTATCGGCCAGGGCGTGCGGGCAATGAAACGCATTTTCGCTGAAGAGTACGGCGCCGATCCCGCCTTTCTTCAGGATATCGGCATGGAAATGAAGGGCATGGAAGTCTCGGAATATGTCACCAAGGAATCGATCGCCCAGCAGGGTGGCTACGGCATGGCCCTCAAGGGTGCCCAGCATGATGAGGCCTGGCTGATTTTCATGGACCAGGTCAACAAGCAGCTGCCCACTTTCGAAGCCAAGGCTGAAGCGCTTTACTATTTCCCGATGTGGCGCACCTGGTTCAGCCTGCACGGCCTGTGTAAATTGCCGTGGAATGACATCACACCCGAAGGAAATTCAGAAACAGCGGAACCCAATAAAGTGCCTGAGCATGTTGAAAACTACACCTGGCTGTACGAGGGTGTGATCGGTGAAAAAGTCACCGGCGAAAATCTGATCACGCAATCCGAGCGTGTCTACCAGCTGCAGCGTATTTTCAACCTGCGCCTGGGATTCGGCACACGCGAGCACGACTACCCGCCGTACCGTGCCATGGGCCCGGTAACTGCTGACGAATATGAATCACGGGCTGAACGCTATGATACTCAGCTGAAAGAGCTGGTTGGGATCGATCCGGCCGGCCTGTCTACGCAGGAAAAAATGGCAAAACTCCGTTCCTATCGGGAAGACCAATACGAACAGTTGATAAATGCCGTTTACGAACGCCGGGGCTGGAACACTAATGGGGTGCCGAAACTTGAGACCCTGAAAAGATTGGGCATAAACCTGCCTGAGCTGCTGGAGGTTGTCAAACCGCACCAGTAGACAACGATCATTGGATTTGCTCTTCAGTGTATGCGGAAACAGAACGCAAGCAAGATCTGATCGATACTAAAAAGGATACCCGGGGCTGGACCTAAAGGTACCAGCCCTTTTTTTCGCCGGAGATTGCTATCGCCTGAAGAGGATCCATTCAGCCCGCTGAGCTATAGGCAGATTGCCACGCTAACTCGCGCCAACACCGATGTCTGTATCGCCGGGTTGTTGTCTCAGAAAACTGAATTTTGACAGCAGCTGGTGATTATGGAAATGTTTGCTATATTCCCGGCCAATACTTTCGAGAAGCAAGGGGTGGATTCTTCTCCGGCCATTAGAACACTGGCAGCCAGACTCGACGTACACATTGCTGTTCAGGAGAGCTCTTTCGCCAGTTTCAGATAACTGCGCCGGTATGCATCAAAAGCTTTCCTGCCATCCTTTGTAAGCGCTGCAGATGTGTTCGGATAACTTCCCTTGAAAGTTTTCGTGATCTGCAGATAGCCTTCCTTCTCCAGTTTTTTCAACTGGGCAGACAGGTTTCCCTTGCTCAAACCTGTGGCCATACTCAAGTATTTAAAATCAGCGCTTTCACAGGCCCACAGCACAGCCATGATGGCAAGCCGCGCCGGTTCATGGATCATACGGTCGAAGGAGTACAGGTCATCTATCTTTTCAGGCATGGGACCCTGCATCTTTCTGACGCCATGCCTGCAGCAGCGCCAGCCCGCCTCCGATACACAGAAGCAATCCCCAACCAATACCAAAACCCAATGCCGGGCCGGGAAATGTAGAAAAAGGAAACCGGATTAACAGAGCGGAATAAACACTTCCGATAATTGCCTCCCATTTCAACCTGGCCAGGTCATACCGCCTGCCAAAAGCATACAGCGGCCAGGCCGTCCCCAACCCCGCACCAAGCCAGATCCAGCGCCATACCACCTCAACCTGTTGGTCATCCCTGCCTGCCAGCAAAATTCCAACAGCCACTGCTGTAAAAAAAATCAGCACAGCAGCGAGTGAATCAGCAAACGGAACCACACGACGGGCAGGCTGAACCTCACCAGTCTCCGCCCATAGGAATCTTCTCCGCAGGTACCTGATCAGTAAATGAATGAGAGCAAGTAAGGCAATAGGAGAAAACAGAAATAACAGCACCGCAAGCCACGAGGTGTCGATACCGCCTGTTTGTTTGATCCGCAGAACAAAACGCAGCCATTCTGGCTGGAACCCAAGCCAGATTAATCCTGTAAGTGCCAGCAGATATAATCCAATTTGAATTTCTCTCAACCCATCCTTGAACTCATACTGTTTTGTTGATCGAATCAAGCCTTCAAGTGAGCTGCCGTTATCCATCAGCTGCCTCCTGTATTATCTGGAATGCACCTGGATTATCGCATATTTGGTTTACTTTGTCAACTAGTTTATATTTCAAGTTGATTAATCCGCAGTGCTGCCGGGGAGGGGATTATGTCAAAAGCAAGCTGAAGCAAACCTCCGTGAGAAAACAGACTGTTCGCCCAATCCTTTACCAACCCGCACGGGTAGCGTACAATTCGTCCATGCCAAACCAGCAAAAAACGATCCAATATCCTCGTCGCCACCTGATCCGATGGCCGCTGAAACTGGTCGCCCGGTTGGCGGTAAAATTCCTGATCAAACTCAGGATCGAAAATATTGAAAACCTTCCCAAAGAAGGCCCCCTGATGCTGGTCGGCAACCATTTCGCCTTTGTTGATTTTGTAATCATACTGGCGAAAACGCCCTGGCTGGTAGAAGTGCTCGGTGACTATGAAATGCCGAATGTGCCCGGCTACCTCAAGTGGATCCCCCGCGCATGGGGAGCGCTGCCGGTTAACCAGGGAATCGCCTCACGTCATTCCCTGCGGGCGGCACAGCAGGTGCTTGAACAAAACGGCTTTGTGATGGTTTTCCCGGAAGGACGGCTCGCTGATCGCCCGAAAAATCCTGTTCTCTCGGAAGGAAATCCCGGTGCAGCCTATATCGCCCTGCGCAGCGGCCCCCCCATCCTCCCCATCGGCTTCGATGGCACTTACGATATCTTCCCCTCGCTGGCAAAAGGCAGGAGGGCCAATGTAACCGTGCGTATTGGCGAACCCTTCGGCCCATTCCACCTGGAAGCTGGCCAAAACCGCCAGGAGCGTATAAATGAAGTGCACGAGATCATCATGAAAAAGATCGCGGCGCTCCTTCCACCTGAGCGCCGCGGGGTCTACAGCTGATCTGGCCGACAATCCTGACCCGGCCAGTTATCCACCTTTGAATTGATAATCAGGAGACATTCTCCCCTTCCGGCTCCTCTTCCTCGGGTTTTTCGGATTCCGGTTCCTCGCCAACATCCTCTGCCTGACCAGATCCTTTACGCTCTTCCTTATCTTCCCAGTGCAGATCGACGATCTTGTAGCTGTCGGGCCTCGGTGAGAAATACGGCAGCTTGATGACTTCGTACTTGACAAGCAGGACCAGCACGCCAACCACAAACATGATTGCTGATATCACGCGCGAGTAACTGAGATCCGTTCCTGGAATACGTGGCTGATCCGGCCGGAAAAATTCAAGCATCACCCTGCCAAAACCCGCCAGCACAAGCCATCCGGCGAACATGGTTCCCGGTTTGATCTGCTTCTTGTAGCGGCGGCTGAGTGTCATCAGCAATCCGGCGGCAAAATAATTCCACAGCATTTCATAGGCGAACGCGGGATGGAACCGTGTGGTTTCCACCGGATAGAGGTTCAGATTGCTCCACTGAGGCAGCCTGTGTATGGCATCAATCTTGATGCCCCACGGCAGGTCTGTTGGTTGACCGTATAATTCCTGGTTGATGAAGTTGGCCGGCCGGCCAAATGCCTGTGCAATCAACAGTGCCGGAGCTGCGCTATCCAGCAGGAGGCGCATATCAAGCCCGTACTTTTTCACCAGCAAATATGCAGCGATCAGGCCGAAAACGACAGCTCCATAGATATGCAGGCCACCTTCCGGAATCGCCAGGATGGAAATCGGGTTATTCAGGTACCGGGTGCCGCCGCCGGCGATATCATTGACAACGTACCAGATGCGCGCCCCAATCACACCGACAGGAAGCAGCCACACCATCATATCCCAGATATAGTCCGGGTTTTCCCCATATCGCTTCATTTCGAAGGCGCCCACCCAGGCACCTACCATCGCGGCACTGGCCACAAACAGACCATACCAGCGTAAAGCAAGGGTGAATGAGCCGATATCAAATGAAAAAATAACTGGATCTATCATGAAGCCACTCCTCTATTCCTTTTATCAACAGCTGTTCAAAACTCTTTTCCGGTTCAAGGAACAGACAACACGTGCTGCCGCTCTTGAACTGCTCTATTGTACTCCCCGGATATCTTTCAACAATAGCACCAGCAGGTCAATGTTACTTCAACCTGATCGTGCTTCTTTTCAGACATCCTGCTCACCCGGTGCCTTCCAGTAAGGCACACCGGATACCAGCTTCGCGGCCTCTCCATAAAGATGACCATACGAAGCATATTCAACGAGTCTTCCGGTCAACCCATTAGTAATTTCCACTTCTGTGATGGAGCAATTCATTACCGGACGATTTTGCAGCCACTCAAGCGTGATATTTGGGCATAGTCCGGGAAGTGCCAGGTTGATCACGCCCCCATGTGTGACAATAACATGAATACCTTCTCCACTGTGAGAAAGAACCTCCTGGTAGCCTGTTTTCATCCTGTTATAGAGTGTCTGGTAATCTTCGCCGCCTGGAAAGGCGACATCAGATCTCCCCGCATACCACTGATCTACAATCCCCCGATGGAATTCCCATCCCGTTTCAAGATCTTCAGTCCCCTCCAGATCACCAACATCCACTTCTCGGAACTCTTCCAGAACCTGAACTGGCAGGCCGAATGGATTTGCAATAATCTCCGCTGTTTCGATAGTCCGCTTGAGAGGAGAAGCATACACAGAAACAATCGGCTGGCTGCGCAGATACTCTGCCGTCTGTTGAGCCTGCAGCCGCCCCTTTTCCGTCAGAGAATAATCTATTTTTCTGCAGGAAAACTCTTTAGTCAGGTTGGCTTTGTTTTCCGCGTGTCGTACCAGTAGAAAGCGATTCATTCATACACTCCGGACTGTGTCTGTACCAGAGTGTAAGTATACTTCAAGCCCACTCATTCAGAAGCCCAATTGGGCCATTCCGGGCGTTGCCGGGATAAAACAGTCCTAACCTGTCGGATCCAGTATTCTCCCCATAAATAGAATCGTCCCGGTCGGA
>JAFGNH010000165.1 GCA_016927115.1 Anaerolineales bacterium
CAGCTTCTTGAGCTGCAGCGAAGGCTGGAGGAGGATCCCTCGCTTGGTGCGGAAGCTGTTCTTTCGAGCCTGCAATCATGCCTGGCAGAGGAAGGGGTGCATCCATTTTCCCTGGACGACGGCATACCTTCGCTGTCACGCCTTCTGGCGCTGGATGAGCACGCGCTTATGTCTTTCCGCGAGGAGACTGTGCCGCGGGCGGGGCTGTGGGTGCAGTTAACGCGCCAGCGGGCGCGCTGCACCGACGGCAGCACGCATGTCTGGCTTGGCAGGAAGGTGCGGGTCGGCAGGGGCGAGGGCAGCAGCGGGCTGCGGTTTGATACGGTTTCTGGCGGCAAGGAGTAAAGAATGGCTCTCTTCTACCGGCGGGTTCCCCCGGGTATGTCTGCAAGTGATCTGGGCGAAGTGGGTGAGTTTGTAGTGGACGGCCCTATTAGTATGGAACCGGACTGCTTTCTAATCAGCCATCAACCGTCCCCAATCACGAGTGGTTATCAGAATACTTATGATGTGGTCTTCACAGAGGGATCGGATGCGGGTGATCTCGCAAACCAGATCCAGTATGTCAGATGGATCATTTCCGTGAAGCGAAGTGGATCCTGGGTTGAAGCAGCCAATATACTCGCAGGAACGGGATCAAACACACAAGTTGCAGAGGAGCTTGATAGTCGTGTTAAGTGTTATAAGCCCGAAACACTGACCTTTGTACCTGACTGTACACTTCCAGTGAAGATCGAGGTTCAATTACTGACAGAATCTACTGGTACTTCTCTTCGATCGCTGGTACTTGAACAACCGGTGAAATCACCCAACCCCGATATCATGAACTTTACTGAAGCTTTTGGACCATCATCACTTAAAAACCTGATTAACATTGGTCTTTTTCCTATAGATCCCCTTCCGACAATCTCCTTTCTGAAAGATGACCTGGAGGAGATGTCCCTCCTTGGAAATGAACAACATACACAAACTGCTGTGGACCTGTTACATCCTCATCTAGTTAATGCTGCAAACACTTCATCCACAGGGAAGGAAATTCCTACCGAGTTTCTTGCTGCTTTCTATTATTCCGATGCAGTTCTTAAAAAGGATGCTTTGAATCTGAAAGCTTGGATCTTTAATTATCATCCATTTGTCGTCGGCAAAGTTGTCGGAGATAATGGTTTCACCGGGCAAACTTACGTTCCTCTGGATAAGGCTCTAGGGAATTCACTTTATCAATACTATTGTGAATATGACTCTAGTTTTACTTCTGAGGAGGATATTGGACCAGATGAAGAACTTCGGATTCTTAACCAGATACAGGATTTGTTATTCTTACAACAATTCCCAAAATCAAATATCCGTATTGCATTTAGTCTCCTGAACAAGATAAAAAATGTTCATCTTGGTTCGATGACCACAGAAGAGCTAGTCTCTCATGAGAATGAGTATTTAGTTCATATTGCGACAAATTTTAACCAGATTAAGAATTTTCCTTCACATAAAATGGATCTATCAATAGTTGATTATTCTCGACCTGCAAGTGAACAATTAAGCCTGCAACTTTCAAAACCTATTCCCGCCAGGATTGTGCACGAGCCCTACATTCAAATTATCTGTTCAGGTGGTATTGGAGCCCGGTCGGTTGTTGCCAGTGTGGATAGCGGCAGCGGCGAGGTAACCTCGGTGAACGATCCATTTTACCGGGGGATACTTTTACCAACCAGCCATGAGGTCGAGGGGACGGAAGTCTGGCAGGCTGAGCACTTCGGCTGGACACCGGCGGCACATATCAAAAGCAGTATTGTTCAGACAGATAAGGAAATGGTTTTTGCCGACGCAGGATTCTGGGGCCATTACGATCGCGCCAATCCTCAGCGTGATTTCCTGATGATTGAAGGGCGCCATGTCTTACTGTGTCGCCTTGTCTATGAAAGTGAAGAGGTTGTAGAAGGAGTACATTCCAAAACACAATCTCTTCTTCAAGCGCTCGAACTTCCTATCGCTGCTGAGCTCGCTGCCATTGTGCACGATCCATGGCATTACGCTATTGAAATTGTATCTCTAACTGAGGCCGGCAGCAGCATCGCCATGCCTACAAAACTCACAGTTGTGTTTCCTGACATGCATCTGCCTATGAAATGGCCTGAACTACCTTCAGTACTGGATCATCACTCCAGGGGAGCGGAACTGCGCACCAAACTGCGAGAGATGCAGAGGAGTGGCCCATCATACGACGCTTTTCCGGCTGTGGGCCCATGGTACTCAGAAAGAATCCAGCTTCAACGATACATGACCGAGATTCAAGGCCTGCCATGGAATGCAAGCAGTCCGAAACTGACAGGAGATGACATAGGAATCAGCGGGTGCGATTTTACTCCCCATCAGTTTAACACCGAGAAAGCGTTGGTAGATCGCAAGCTCAGTGTAGACAGCAGCTGGTTCTACCCTCCGTATCCCCAGTCGAACCCCACACTGGATCCTGATGCATTATTTGATGGAAACGAACCGGCAGAATCCTCTCTCAATGGTGATCCCGCCCCGGCAGTAGATCTTGTGGCATTACTGATGGCTATAAAAACTGTCCAGAACGGTGGTCAGACTGTGCGTGTGATCCAGGCCGGGGATTTATTTGAGATGTGGATGGGAAGGGAATGGCTTTACCGTGACTTCGAGCGTATTCCGGACAGTGTCCTTGGAAGCCAGAACCGTAAAAATGATAATCCGATTTCAGCTGCGACGCTGATTGGGTTGTTACATTTTTCATTAGGTGAAGTTACTTTTCCTGACGACCGGTATCAGTACAGGCTGGATAGTGGGTGGAAAGCGCAGATACCTGCCTACGAAGCGGATGATGATTCATTTACAGGAGCCAGTAAAAATCTTTTTACATTCCTGCAGGAATCATACCCCATCGGTAACAGTTCACATGTTGTGAGTGATGTGAAGCCGCTCTATGTTTTTCACTCATGGCCGATAGATGACCTGCGCTATCGACGCAGGACAGGGCATAACACTTTTCTATCTGATACAGACGATGTGGTTTCTCGAGCGAAGGGGCTTGTGGAAGACCGTGTAACTGCAATTCGGGAATTTTCTCTGCCGAAGATTGAATATGATGATTCCCTATCAAGATGCAAAGCTCTGGATGTATTAGGTGGTACCGGCAGTAATGGTATCCAACTTAATTCATACAAGAAACCGGGCATTTCAAACGAATACTACTGGAATAAAATGGTCCTGGATTCATTCGAAAAGGTTGGTTGTGAAATGGTAGCAGGAAATCATGACGGATATCGCAGCGACAAATGGCTGAAAAAAGACCTTTCGAATTCAATCGACCAGGCAGTTCCCTGGATATCAGGTGACGGCCTATGGGTGGAGCATGCGCATCGCTGGGATGAGTATAACCGCGATGGTGTCCCGGCCGGTGCTGCGGTTACCAACCTCTGCCAGTATTACTTTCGGCCGGGGATGTTCGATCTGAATAAGGTGAAGGGGCAGTTGATGCCAAGCTTTCTCGAGCAGACAGTACCTGGAGCTGCCCAGTGGTTCCTTCTGGTTAACAATTCTCCCCCCGATACATTTGTCGGAGGTCCATCTGTCCAATCCGTTCAACCTTTTCTGGTTTATATCGTTGGTCATTCGCATTCGCCGGATCTTTTCAAAGTGAAGTTTACAAGTGAGTAATTAACAATGACTGTTGATCACCCGCTAACTGAACGACTCCTTGAGCAATTTGCCCTGGCTTTTCTCCCGATACGGGAAATTGACAGCCCAACGAAGCTGTTCCTCCTGATGCGCGAACTCGGCTACGATCTGCCGGAATTGGAAGATACATACGATAAGCTGCAGGATGTCATCGATGTTATTGCTTCTGATGATGGACTGGCTGATCAAATCCAGTACCTCCCAGATAACCTGTCTGACCTTACAGATAGCACCGGAGAAGATCGGGCCGATGCAGTTTTGGCCATTATTGAGAACCTTGCCAGTGTTATTGATAGAATTCGCGAGCTTGTGTCTGCTGTTGAAACTGCGATGAATGAACTTGGCCAGCTGGTTGGTGATCCGGGTCAACTGCCGGATACTTCTGCCCTGGAAATGTTCCCTGTACGTTTTCTGGATTACCTGCTTGTTGAGTATCTGAGTTCCGAGCAGCCTGCGATCGATGGCATGCTCCGTCTTCTGGGGATCATTGAGGAAAGTACTGTCAAAGAAATCCACTGGGATCGGATCCCCATCCTCTTCACCGACCCCCTTGATCTGGCGGATACTGTTTATGCATGGGGATCGGATGAAGGGTTCGAGGATGAGGGCTTCCTGCAGAATTTAAACCTTGTGATTAAAGGATTCGGTATCCCCGGCGGCTTGTATCCATCCAATACCGGGATCGGAACTGAACGTGAGATCCGCATCCCCCTTTATCGGGGAGGAAGATGGCCGGAAACCTATTGCGAGGCGGGACTGAAGATCACAGCGATTCCAGAAGAGGGTGATCTGGAAAAGGGCTTTGGTATTCTTCCTTATATAGCAGGAAATGTGGATCTTAGTGCGCAATTGAGTACGAACTGGCGCATGGAACTCGAAGGATCCCTGAAGATTGATGATGGCTTCGGCATAGTTCTTCGTCCACCTCATGAGCTGGATCTGATGGTGAAAGGGCTGGAGGAGTACGCGAAGACTACGGATGCGACATTCACAGCCGGTTTCCAGTATAACCGCCAGGATGATGAGTTGATTCTACTTCTTGGCACGATGGAAGGGTCACATTTTGGTCTCCTTGGTGGGGGGCTGACAATAACAACTTCCATCAGTGATCGTGGCCCTGAATTTGATCTTGAAATGGAGATCGAAGAACTGACCATTGCCATTAATGCTTCAGATAGCGATGGCTTTATTCGAAAGATCCTTTCAGACCTTTCCGTAAAAGCCGTAAGTGATCTGGCTTTTGGGTATTCCAATATTGATGGCATCCATTTCAGGGGAAGCAGTGCACTTGATATTGAGATCCCGATTCATCGCGAACTCGGTCCAATAAAGATAACAACCCTCAATATCGGGATGATTATCGATGAGACCATTGCGATTTCTGCTGCCGCCGGCTTCGCTGTGGAACTTGGGCCAATCACCGGGGCAATTGACAGGATCGGTATACTGCTTCCGATAGATATCCGGAAAGAAAATGACGGAAATCTAGGCCCTCTCCAAATGAAGGATCCACAACCTTTGCTCCCCACCGGAGTCGGCTTTGGAATGAATGCCACGTGGGTGAGCGGCGGGGGATTCCTGGAATGTGATTACGAGAACGGGCTGTACTCGGGAGCGCTCGCAATCGAGTTGAGCGAGATCGGCGTTACCGCTATCGGGCTGATCACCACCAAACTGCCGGACGGCTCGGATGGTTTCTCGATGCTGGTCAGCATCTGCGTCACCTTCGAGCCGGCGATCCAGCTCTATATGGGATTCACGCTTGTCGGTGTGGGCGGACTGATCGGTGTCAACCGCTCCATGCAGGTGGATGTGCTGCGTGAAGGGCTCAAGAAGGGGACACTCGATTCGATCCTCTTCCCCGATCCGTCCTCCGTGATCGCCAATGTCAATCAGATCATCAGTGACATGAAGTCGGTCTTTCCGGCAGAGGAAGGGCGCTTTGTGATCGGGCCGATGATCACCCTCGGCTGGGGCACACCGACCATCATCACCGGCGAGATCGGTATTTTCATCGCCGTCCCCGAACCTGTACAGATCGTTTTACTGGGCCAGGTGGAAATGTCCATGCCGGATTCTGAACATGAGATCGTCGGGATCCATGTCGACATCCTGGGGGTGGTTGACTTTGAAAAGAAGGAGCTTTCGCTGCAGGCGGCGATCTCCGGGTCGAGCCTCAAGGGATTCGAACTCGAAGGAGACTGCGCTTTCTTCCTGCGCTGGAGTTCGGATCAGGAGTTCGCGCTGTCCATCGGCGGGTTCCATCCCAGCTTCACGCCGCCGGCGCCGGCTATCGTCTTCGACGATCTGCGGCGGCTTGGTGCCACCATACAGTACGGCCCGGTGGTGGAGCTGCAATGCCAGGGATATCTGGCCCTGACACCCAATTCCCTGCAGTTCGGTTCGCGCGTGGGCGTATTCGTAGGGATTTCGGAGATCAATGCAGGTATCAACGGATTTCTCAGCTTCGACGGTATGATCATTTTTTCCCCCTTTGCGTTCGAAGTAGGAATGGGCGGCGGGGTGACAATCAGCGTGGGCGATTTCAACTTCGCCGATATCAGAATCAGCTGCACTTTTTCAGGCCCGCAGCCCTGGAATATCCGCGGTACTGCCACAGTGACAGTCCTGTTTCTTGATATCGACTGCGGGTTTGATATTCTCTGGGGCGAATCGGATCCCGTGACCCTGGAAACGGTGAAACTCTGGCCGAAGCTGCAGGCTGCGCTCGAACGGGCGGAAAGCTGGGGCAGCCATCTGCCCGAAGGGGCTTCAGCTGTCGAAGCGCTACGCCCAATGGTTCTTGAATCGTCTGTTTCGAATAATGGGGGCACCCCTGAGACAGGATCGATTCTCGTGCACCCCGGGAGTTTGTTCGAAATCCGGCAAAATGTCGCCCCGATGGATCTGAAGCTCGACAAAATTGGCAATGCACCCATCGAGGATTACAACCGCTTCAAAATCACCGGAATCAGTACAGCAGGTGCTGTTCTTGGCGTTGAACTTGTCGATGAATACTTCGCACGCGGCCAGTATGTGAATCTCACCAACCAGCAGAAACTGTCCTGCCCTTCCTTCGAGAAGCTGCCGGGTGGTGTACGGTCAGGGACCTCGGATCAGGCTGCGTTCTCCGGGGGAATCGAGAGCAAATCACTCGGATATGAATCGATCCTGATCCAATCCGATCTAAGAAGGAAAAAAGCAGCCAATCCGGCTGCAGCAGGGTTGGATTGGTCAAAAAGAGGCAGGGGACAGGCTTCCGGAAATGCCGTGCGTCGCGGAACCCTGCTCAATTCAGGAGCCAAAAAATTTGCTGTGGATGGGAGCAGTGTGGTTATAGCACAGGAAGAGCAGTATGTAGTCGTAAATGCAGAGACCCTGATCCCGGTTGAACTTGATGCAGAGGTTGATGTCCCACCTGCCGGCAAAACACGCACGCAGGCAGAGCAGGCACTTGCGCAGCAGGCGGCTTTGCACCCTGAATTGTCGGGCAAATTTCTGGTAGTTCCGGAGTATGAAGCGGGTGAGGATCCCCCCCTGCACATGGAACTACACCAAATTGTCGAAGGCCCTCCATCTGCAGATGCTTTCGGAGCCCGGGAGCCAGTATGATGGATACCCATTACCATTTCCTCTCTTATGGACGACAGGGCCTGGCAGCTGCTATCGATTCTCCGCTTGCTGCCGGACAGAAAAGAGCCGCGATCGGTGTTGACCTGACCGTAGCCAGGAAATCAAAAGCTGCAGGGACCTGGGAGAATGCACCCGATATTCACCGTACTGTAGAACTCTACGGACCCGGGGACATTGTCGGGTTCGATGAGCGCATCGTTGTGCGCACCGATCCGAAACCGGACAGCGGCAATTTTGAAACAAACTTCTTTCCCCTGGTCGAGTTTGCTGATTTTGATTTCCCCTGGCGTTTCAGCCCGGAGCCGGTCAGTGAGACACAGACCCTTTCACCATGGATCGTGCTTATTGCCCTGGTTGCAGAGGATCGCGGCGAAGATATCCATCGTGAATACGAAGCTGCCCAGCGCGGCAAGGATCAGGTCCCGGTCATCCGGGTTTTCGACCAGAGGAACCTGCCGGATTTGAGGTATTCCTGGCGCTGGGCGCATATTCAGGCTGCCTCCGGTGAGGCAGTGTTGAGTGCTGAACGTCTGAGTGAGATCCGCACCGCGCAGCCTGAGTATCTGATAAGCCGTCTTCTTTGCCCGAGGCTGCTGCAGCCGCAAACATTGTACAGCGCGTTTGTTGTGCCTGCCTTCAAACTGGGTTGGGCGGCAGGCATAGGTGATAATGTTACGCTCAACAGCGTGAAGGATAACACTGCGAATGATCCAGCCTGGGATTTTCTGGCCGGCGGCCCGATCGACCTGCCATACTACTACCGATGGAATTTCAGAACCAGCATGCGCGGCGATTTTGAATACCTGGTCCGCCTGCTTAAACCACGGGCACTGCAGGACCTTGGACTGCGCAAGCTGAACTGCGGGTTTCCGGGGTTCGGGCTGAGCCTGAGCCGCCCGGATACCGACGAAGAAGACAGGCATATTCTTGACTGGGAAGGGGCTCTGCAAAGCCGGGGTACGCAGTACACCCCCTGGGGAAAAGACAGGAGTGCCCCACCGGAAACGCAGGAGCAGACGTTCCAGCAGAAGCTGGCGGGTAATGTGTTAAACCTGGCTGATCCGAAACCGCTGGTCAGAAGCTTCCAGGTCCTTCCGGTTGCAGACCTTCACCGTATGATCGACTCCGGCATTCGACCACCAGCTGCGGATTATGATCGCGATACAGTGAAAAGACTCATTTCGCAGGTCAGTGAGAGTGTATCATTCGAACTGCAGCCGGATGGAAAGTCGGCAGGTATAACCTGGCAAACCCCGATCGAAACGACAGGAAGCGTCAGCTACGGCCTTGAAAAGGCATCCGGATTGGTCACCTTCAATCACATCAGCCAGTCAGAAGTCTCTACAAGACATCACCGGGTAGTCATTACCCTGGCGCCGGAGAAAATCTACTGGTTGAAGCTCAAGGTAACCTGTGCAGATATCGGATTCGATCAAGACCTGATCAAAGCATCCCTCTGCATTTCCCTGCCGGTCGTGGTTCCACCGATCTATGGGAAATGGCACGCTGCGCGCCCGAGGGTTTCTGCTGGCACAGAGGACAATGCCTGGCTCGATGTGCTGAACCTGGATCCCCGACACCGGGCTGCGGCCGGATTAGGCGCAGAGGTGGTGCGCAGGCAGCAGGAATCGCTGATGGCTTCTGCCTGGGACCAGCTTGGTGAAATCGAGAAGGCGAATGATATTCTCAGGCGTGCGCAGCTGGGACGGGAAAGTTGTCTCTTCCTGTATGACCGCCTGGGATCCATGACGCTCGAGGATTATCTGTGGGTAACCAATCCCGTACAGAGTCGCATTCTGCGCGGCCAGGCCGATGGCACAAGACGAACGGTGGTTTCTGAGCTGGAAAAAAGCACACTGCTCCCGCAAGCAGCCCTTGACCCGGCATTCCGGCGTATTTCCAGAACGCGTGGACCACTCAGGAAGCGCCAGAAGCAGCACCGAACGGACATCCTGAGAAGGCTGGCCGCAGGACAGCTCAGGCCTGCAGGAGAACCGCCGGCGATCATGGGTACTGAGAGTCCCTGTGAAATCACCAGGGAAATGATCCAGCCGGCAATCACCTTTTCAAATATCAAGGTTGATGCCATCAGGTTGGGTGCCAGTATCAGGGTGACAGTATCTTTCGATTGGGTCTCGAGGAACACGATCGGCGAATTGGAGGCTGCCGGAGATTGGGAACATATAAACAGGCCCATATGTGGTTCCATCACCCTTATGGCTGTAAAGGAGCTACCGCTTGATGAAGGCCCGGTGATTTTTACTTTTGGGCTCACTGGAGAGTCTTTTGCATATTCAAGAACATACTGGTTGGATGTTGTTATCGAGAATTACTCTTATACCGGCACAATAACCACAAAGATCATCCTGAGGAGGGGAAAACCCAAACCACGGATAAGTGAAGACCTGCTGCTGCGGTTCTGCGATGAACGGCTGACATGCGATGATCTTAATCGTGCTTTGCAAACAGGCGAAAGCGGCGTATATATACACGCCAAGGTACTGCATGCAATCTGTGAAACATTCACACACTTCCTGATTCCTGAAGAGCAGGTTGAAAGTCCTCCGCCCAGAGATCAGTCCTATTTCGAAAGTCTCAGGGCTGCTGTTCACACTGCCCTTGACCCGCGTAAAACCATTTTGGAGCGGGTCAGCAGACGGCTGAAGCTGTCGGGTAAGGCAGCGGATCGTTTCCGTGAGGATTTCAAAGGAGATCCGCTGGACAGCATCATGGCTTATCCGGAATTTCCGCAGCCGATGTACGAGCCGCTCCGGGATCTCTCCCAGGCACATATTCTCCCCGGGGTTGAAAGTGTGCCGCAGAATACGGTCTCGATACTCGAACCCAACCGCCGTTTCCTCGAATCATACATGGTCGGGTTGAATCACGAATTCTCGGCAGAACTGCTTTGGCGGGGTTTTCCGACAGACCAGCAGGGTTCATACTTTCGCCAGTTCTGGGATGTGCGTGAAGTGCTCGGGAATCTTACAGATCGATCTGAAGAAGAGCAGGAAGATTTTAAGGAGAGTTTGAAGGATATCCGTCCTCTTCATGAGTGGGGGGATTCGAGACTCGGTGAGAACAAGCCGCCACCTGCCGGGGACGAAAATGGGCAGGAAACAATGACGGTGTTGGTGATCCGCGGCGATCTGCTCAACCGCTATCCCAACGCTGTGGTCTATGCAGTCGATGCCCGGGAGGAAACGGATCCTGATGGTAATCCAACAGGGAATTACCTTCCTGATCTGCAGGAGTTCATTCCATCTGCTGAGGAGGAGGGACAGAGCCCCGATGGCAGTTCGGCTTCCACAGCAGCGGAGGCAGAAGCAGCTGATCCGATTCTGCCGATATTCCGAGGCTCCCTGGGGGCTGATCTGGTGTTCTGGGGTTTCCCGTTCTCGCCAGAAGATGCAAAGAGCTCATCCGGATCTCCCGGTAAATATTTCATTCTGGAAGAACGAGTTACCGAGACCCGCTTTGGTCTTGATCTGCCGGGGACAATCGTATCCAGTCAGGATGGGGCAGGGATAACAATCTCAGGCTGGGATGCGATAACCTGGGGAAATTTCGGATTAGCAGATAATCCGGGCGTTTATCTTGACAGTTCGGAAACAGCTGTTACTGCAGCCAATGGAGAGGTATGGGACAGTAACACAACAGCAGCTATGCGGGCCATGATCACCATGCAAAAGCCTGTCAGGATAGCTATTCATGCGGATCAGATGATCCCTTGAGGATTTTAATAAACGACCGCTATGGATTGATATCCGGAGGGTGGGGAACACCTCTGTAACGAAAGGGTGAATCCGGGATTGCTGCATTCCGGAATATACTGCCACTCCCTCGCGGAGAGAATGCTTCCTCTGTCCCGGTTCCTTCAAAACAGGAGCTTATGCATCATACCAGCAAACGCAGGAGAGGCAGCCTGAGGCCTGGATGTGCGTAGAGGCATTACATCTATCGTGGTCCAGATTCATCCAACAGGCCCCTCGCAAGCCCGGTATTATCAATCTTTCGCAGGCTCGAATGACAGGTATATTGGTGAAACAAGCAATTCACCTATTTTGAAGGATGCAGGCTGCTTCGAATACAGTGGGCCCAGGGGATATCCATGGCCTGCAATGAGGATACCAGGCGGTGGTCTGCAGACCAGAATACCGCCTGCAGGGTTTGGGCAAGGGCAAGGTACTGCGAGTCGTAAGTTACCCTCTGGCTGATACGTTCTGCCCACAGGTACGAGAGATCCAGGAGCCTGGTATCAGGATGGATAATTTCCACCTGCCGATTTTCCAGGCCTGCCAGGATCAGTCTTGCGTAGTCAGAGGTTATCTGACCGACCGAAACGGTCTTTCGCAGTGCAGAGGCGATTTCTACCGGCCATAAACCCGGTGCATACAGCCTGTCCCCCTGCCTGCGCCAGCTGCGGAACGCGTTTTCAGCTGCATCCGAATAAGGCAGTTTGACAAACAGGGCGAGTGTGATGCTGGCGTCGACCACGATATTCATCTAAAGGTTCTTTTCCTGCTGAGCGCTGCGCTCGGCGCGGATCTCTTTGGTTAGATCACCCTCATAGGTAGTCTGCTTCTCGCGCAGTGCCCTGAATCGGTCCAGGGTCTGGATCACGCTGTCTTCCTGTTCGGGTTCTGTCTGCGCCAGGTATCCGTCGGTGATCTGACGAATGATTTCCGAAACGCTCTTATTCTCCCTTCTGGCTGCTTTTTTCAGTGCGGTATGCTGGCGCTGCTCAAGCAGTATTTGTACCCGTACCTGTGCCATCTTTCCCTCCTTCTATCTAAGGAGCAAAGCACAGGTTGTGTATACACAATGCAACCATACATAATGGATATACGCTGAAAGCGCTGAGAAAAAGGGACGCTGAAAGCGCTGATCCCCCGCTATGCTCGGGACATGCGCTGAAGAAACAGAACGCTGAAAACGCTGAGAAAAAGAGACGCTGA
>JAFGNH010000166.1 GCA_016927115.1 Anaerolineales bacterium
CCCTGCCGAAGGACCTTGAGATTCTAATTTTTCGTATGTCATCCTGAGCGTGCGAAGGACCTCTATATTGCGTTGAAAACCATGGTGGGTCAACGGAGTGCCTGGGCAACGTGGTTGAAGGATGTAGAACACTCCTTTATTCCTTTGCCTCTCATAGGCCAAACATTGTTTTCAGAGATCCTTCGAAAGCTCAGGATGACAGGGGGGGGGAGCTCTCTCACTTTCTGTCCTCCTGAGGCAGAACGAGTGACGACCTTGAATGATGTATCACTTCTCTGCTGAAGGAACACAAGGTCCTTCGCCGGGGAAATATCACCTCATGCCGAAGGGTTCTGCATCCCGGCTCAGGAAAACATTCTTTGCTTGAGGTACATTCTCCTCTCCGGTGTTTTCCTGCCGAAGGACCTTGAGATCCTGAGTTTTCGTATGTCATCCCGAGCGAGGGGTTCAGGCGCTGCTTCTCACCAGCACCTCCAACCCCGACGAGGGATAGTCTATAACGCTGTTCCCGACTGAATAAGCCATAGAAACAACGTCCCCTCATCGCACCCAATCACCTGCATTCCAACCAGTAAAGGTTTCTCCTCCCCTGTGGCCTGCTCCTTACAAAACAGAGTTCATCGCGGGTTCAAAGGGGATCCAGCATGTATTTGAACAGGGGATATAGTCCTTCACAGTTTTTTTTAACAGCTCTGCAGGCAAACCTATCCCAGAAGGTGGACCGGTGCCATACTCCCGCACTACCCGATATCCAGGCATGCTTCCACCGTGCTTGTCCGGTGTCAGCCAACTTCAGACAAAATATATCTAGCCTGTTGAAATTGATCAAATGTTGGTGGCCGAGGCATTCAACCCGCCCTCCTTGAGGCCCGTCCTGTGCATCAGGAACTTCTCAAGAACACAGAGTTCTTTATATACAGACCGAGCCTCCTCCTGTTTTGTTATCCTGAGATTACTCATCGGGGTCGGAGTCATCCACCACCCAACGATTCTGCCCCTCGTCTCGGAAAAATAGATCGAAGGAACATATCGCAGCCAGGTCCTTCCCCCCTATATCGCAGGGAACGTTCGTGACCGTTCCCTGCATTAGCTATATTTCTGCAGCGGCTCCTGCTCCGGAAACCAAACAGCGGCCTGTCGCTGTACAAGCCGCTGTTTATTGTTATTTGGATCGGGCTTCAATCAAGCGGAGCAAACTTCATCCGGATTTCCAGATCTGTCTCCTGTCCTGATGGAGCAAAAGCTGTTGAGAACGGCTCTTCATCTTCGAATCGGTCGAGCGGCACAACAACCTGTTCGCCCATCGGTTCGAAAGAAGGCAGGGCTGCATTCTCCCATTTGTTCTTTATGGTGAGCATGGGAGCGAATTCAAATCCGATACCGCTTTCCTGTACTACCAGAGGGATATTCGCCTCCGGTGAAAGCTGGAGTGATTCAGCTGCGTTTGCGGGAGCACCGGAAAAACTGCATTTCAGGACTTCGAGAGCCTGGACCTTTGCCATGCCGCGCCCTTTCTGCAGTTGACCCACAACCTGTCCCAGCAGCGCTTCACCTGGCTCTTCACCGGTCTGTTCCTGCATCACACCGGAAACCAGCCCTTCCAGATCACCACCCTGTGTACTCTGCCATGTCTGGATCGCTTTTGCCAGGTCGAACACAGCATCAACTTTCAGTTCAAGACTGTCCCCCACACGAATGAGAGTTGTTACAGACCAATCCGGTTCCCCCACAAGGCTTTCCATATTTTCCTGATGCTGATCAGCAAAACCGGATATCGCTTCTTCTAATCCACCCAACTGATCAGGCAGGTCTCCCATCAATCCTGAAAGGGAGCCCATCACATCCTCCAGGCCTTCCAGCTGGCCTGGGAGATCATCCATTGCTTTCTGAGCCTGCTGCATGGCCTCTTCCATCTGGCGGGTAAGATCGTCCATATCCGGCATTTCAAACATATCTTCGGTCACAAAAATCTCCTTAAACAAATGCGGGATTTCCTGCTTAATGCTGAGCAAAGTATAACCAGAATTTTTCATATCAGCCACTGTCATTATCTCCTGTTCCTTCTTTCCTTGAATTCCAAAAAAGTGAATTTAGCATAAAAAGGGGTTGTAGAGTACAATCTACCAGCTATTAAAAATTCGATCCAAATCTTATCCCGCATTCGGAGGTAACATGAAAAGGCGTTCCGTCCTTGTTTTTACGATGCTGTTTATAACGCCGCTTTTTTCCTCATGCATACAGGCGGTCGCGCCAGAAACGCCGGAGGAAGAACTAATTCCCCTGAAGCTTGTCAGCCTGCCATTCCTTTCATTTGCACCAATACATATCGCATTGGAAGAAGGGTATTTTGAAGAGCAGGGCCTGGATGTTGAATTGATCAGCTTCGAGCGCGGCGCAGATGCATTTACAGCCCTGATCGGAAATGATGTCGATGTTTGGGCCGGCGGGATCAGTGCCACATTATTCAATGCCATCGCTCGCTCCGACATCCGTATCGTCGCCAGCCGCGGGTATTTTCCTGCAGACGAGTGCGGCTACTCCGCCCACCTTCTGAAGAAAGATTTGTTCGAAGAGGGGGAGGTCAGCTCACCTGAAGATCTTGCCGGTTTGCGCATCGTGCAGGACGACGAAGGCAGCTACCGGGATTATGGTCTTCGCCTGCTGCTTGCTGAGGGAAACCTCTCACTCGAGGATGTGGAAATCCTTACTGTACCTGACCCTTCCCTCATTGACGGGTTTTTGGATGGCAGCATTGATCTTGCTGCAGTTTCCGAACCCAGAATCACCAGCATCCTGGAAACCGGCAGCGCTGTAAGGTGGATAACTTTCGGTGAAATTATGCCGGACTTCCAGTTCGGATTCGTTGTGTTCAGCTCACGCCTTATTGAGGAAGAACCTCAAACCGGAGAGAAATTCATTGCGGCTTATCTTGAAGGATTGCAGCAGTACTCAGAAGGAAGAACCGAACGAAACATTGAAATACTTACAACCGCAACAGGGCTTGAGCCTGCTACACTCGAAAGTGCCTGCTGGCCGGAATATCAAACAGACGGACAGATCAATGTGGAGAGTATACTGACTTTCCAGGAGTGGCTGGTGCAGGAAGAGTACCTTGAATCGGTGCTTGAACCCGAAGATTTTATGGACTCCAGCTTCATTGATTGAAATACAAATCAATTCGGAAAGAAACTGATGACTTTAGAATTCACCTGCAGCGAACTCACAAAGGAATTCGACAGCCGCCACAGCAGTGTCAGGGCTGTGGCGGCTGTGAATCTCGAAGTTCGCCGGTTTGAATTCCTTTGCCTGATCGGCCCCAGCGGCTGCGGCAAGACAACACTGCTAAGGCTTATTGCGGGGCTCATTCAACCCACCAGTGGTTCTATTTCTTTTCATACAACCAGCACACCTGAAAAGCTTCGTGCTGCAATGGTATTCCAGCAGCATGGACTGTTCCCCTGGTTGACAGTATTACAAAATGCCGCCTTCAGCCTTGAAGCTCAGGGGAAATCCCGCACCGTCGCTGAGGCAGAGGCAGCCCGCTTTCTGGACAAACTCGGTCTCTCGGATTTTCATGATAACTATCCCCATGAAATTTCTGGAGGCATGAGCCAGCGAGTCGCTATTGCAAGAGCAATCCTGGCAGATCCCCAGATCCTGCTTATGGATGAACCTTTTGGTTCACTGGATGCCCAGACCAGATTGGTACTGATCGATGAACTTCTTCATATATGGCAGCAGCACAGGAAAACCATCGTCTATATTACACACGATATAGAGGAAGCTTTGATGCTGGCAGACAGGATCGTTATTCTTTCCGGCCGCCCCGGGCGGGTCCTGGAATCAATCCCGATAAATGTACCGCGCCCTCGAGGAAAACTCATCCACTCTGACCCATCTTTGTTTGCCTGTTACCAAAATATCTGGGGCCTCATAGAAGGTGATGTTCGCAGGGATCTGCATTTGACGGAGGAAGCAGGATGACCTTCTCTCGTGCTTTTAATAACGCCTCAGTTCAAAGGTTTATTCTGATAGCATGCCTGGTTTTGTTGTGGCAGTGGCTAAGTTCCACGGAACGGATTTCTTCCCTGTTCTTTCCTGCCCCTTCTACTATACTGTCAACGCTGTATGAACTTATCCTTTCCGGCCTCCTGTGGCAGCACCTCTCAGCAACCATGCTGCGCGTCCTGTTTGGCCTGATGCTGGGAGGAATCCCTGCCATCCTTCTGGGAATTTTTATGGGTTGGTCGCCGTTTTATCGAACCCTTATAGATCCCGTAATATCTGCCTTCCATCCAATGCCCAAGGTCGCCCTGCTTCCCCTTATTATGATCCTCTTTGGTATCGGTGAGCTGTCCAAAGTGGTTGCCGTAGCTATTGGTGCTTTTTTCCCGCTGATGATCAACAGCATGGCTGGCGTTGCACAGATTCAGCCCATTTATTTTGAAGCAGCCAAAGTATTCAAGGCAGACAGGATGTTTACTCTGCGCCGGATAATTATCCCCGGAAGCTCTCCGTTGATTCTTGCCGGACTCCGACTCGCGCTAAATTCTTCAGTGCTGATTACTATAGCGGTAGAATTGGTTACTGCCCGCAAGGGACTGGGTGCACTTATATGGCTGGCCTGGGAACTCTTCCAGACAGAAAAGCTGTATGCCGGTTTACTGGTTATTGGTTTGCTAGGTATAGCAGCAAACAGCCTTATCAGGCTTTTACAGGAAAGACTTGTCCCCTGGCAGCTCACAAAAGCCGGCGGTTGATATAGCACATGAGAATACGCCTATTTAACCACTGTACAGGTAATAACAATGCAAAGCATCACACAACAAAACAATCCTCCATTGGATTTTTCTGAATCCTGGCTGGAACGAGATGTCGTCTCCCGATTTGACTTTGTCGCTGACGCTGTTCCTGACAGGACCGCTGTTTTTGATCCGGAAAGAAGCATCTCTTTCCGTAAGCTTAAATCCTCATCCCAAAGACTTGCCCGGGCAATTCTCGCAAAACTGGGAAAGAATACTGTAACGGTTGCTATCATGCAGGAGAATGACATCGACTGCATAACTTCCATCCTTGCAGTACTGCGAGCGGGGAAACGTTACATTGTCCTGGATCCAACTATTCCTGCCTCCTCCAATCTTGCCATCATACAGCATGGTGAAACAGAATTGGTTCTTTGGGATTCCTCAACAGAGTCACTGAAAGCCGGATCATCTCTGGGAACTTTAGCCTTCCTGAATATTCACAACCTGCCAGAAAACATTGAGGGAAACCCACTGAACCCGTCCCTTGGGCCAGATTCGGATGCCGCCATCTTCTACACATCAGGAACAACAGGTACTCCTAAAGGTGTTTTGAAAAGTCACCGCAATTTCCTGTACAGGGCTTATATCGATGGCTGGTATTACAGGATTACACCCAATGACCGGGTTTGTTCCCTGTTTCATAATCAACACTCCGCTTCTGTTGGTGCGATATTCATCGCTCTACTTAACGGAGCATCCTATACTCCGTATGATGTTCACCGGCAAAACCTTCATGCCCTGGGAAACTTTCTAGCCAATCAAAAAATAACTATCCTCCGTTCTCCACTCACACTTCTCCGAGCATATATTGGATCGATTAAAGACCCGGTCAACCTTCCGGAGCTGCGCTATCTCTGCCTTGGTGGTGATATCGTGGATAAGGAGCAGATTACAAGCTTTTGGAACGGATTCAAGGGAAATTATATTCTGACTCACCATTATGCTCTTACCGAAGCCGGGGTTATCGCCCGGCACAACATTGATAGAACCTTCCAATTCGAGAGGGAAACCATCCCTCTGACCACATTCATGCCGTTCAAGGAAGTACTCCTTCTTGATTCAGAGCGAAAGCCTGTCCCTGTGGGAAAAATCGGGGAAATTGCCATCCAAAGTGCCTTTTTGTCTTCGGGTTATTGGGCCGATCCAGACCAAACCAGAGAAAAGTATATTCCGGCGCCTGATGGACAACGGTTATATCTCAGTGGTGACCGCGGTTATTGCGATGCAGATGGAACACTTTATTTTGCAGGCCGGAAAGATGAACAGGTAAAGATCCGCGGCCATCGGGTTAATTTACGGATCATCGAATCGATTTTAAAACAGCAGAATGGGATACAACACCCGATTGCTGCACCCTATAAGGAACCACATGGTGATGTTGCTCTAGTTGCCTGTTATCTGAAGCAGGAAGGAATAAACATCAACACACACCAGATCCGCAGAAACCTGCGGGAGGAACTGCCGGATTGGATGGTGCCCTCCCATTTTCTGGCGTTCGACAGCTATCCGTATAATGCAGCCGGTAAAGTCGACCGCGTCTTGCTGGAGAAGGAAATCACAGCAAAGCTGGAACAGTCAACACAATCTGACCGCAAGATATTGGATATTGAAACCACACTTACAACAATATGGGAAAAGTACCTCAGTGTGAGTCCTATCGACCGCAGGGATGATTTTTTTGACCTTGGCGGACATTCATTGGCCGCTATACAGATTTTCAGTGAAATCGAAAAACGCTATGGAAGGAGACTGCCGATAGGATCCCTCCTGGAAATCAGAACCATCGAGAACCTTGCCAGGAACCTTGCCCCTGGTGCTGAGCCGCCGCAGCTCGTGGTTCCAATCAAGCCCTCCGGGAACCGGCTTCCGTTATTCTTCGCTCCGGGCATTACGGGCGATGTATTCTACATCCGCAACCTGCTCCCTTATCTCAGTGAAGATCAACCCTTATATGGTTTGCAGCCGCCTGGAATGGGGGATTCACAGGCACCGCTTTCCTCCATCCCCGAGATTGCTGCTGAATTGATACGGGCAGTCAAACACATCCAGCCTTCCGGTCCTTATCACCTGGCGGGGCATTCCTTTGGCGGTTTTTACGTCTTTGAGATGGCTCAGCAGCTTATCGCACAGGGAGAAGAAGTGGGGCTGCTGGCAATCCTCGATACGTACGTTCCGGAGATTCAGCTTAAAGCGCCGCCCCTTGTTCGCGCCAATCTCCACATGCAAAATATAAAAGGCTTGTCCCCTCGAGCCCTGTTTATATACCTGCAGACGAGATTCAGGAATATCCGGATCAAACTCCTGCGGTATCCGTTCTTTAAGAGATTAATATTTGGTTTGGGATTTTCACCCAAAGATGTCCGTACGGCCAATAAGATTGCAAAACATAACTACCGTTTGCAGCCATATCCGGGCATGATTACCTATTTCCATATCAGCGAACGACCGGACTATCTGGAGGTGGACCCCACTATCAACTGGAAAGATTATGCAGCCGGCTTCGATCTGATTGAGATGCCCGGCCAGCACGGTACCATGCTTGATGAGCCCCATGTGCGGGAGCTGGGGAGTGCGCTGGAGCGGGTCCTGGCAGCACAAAACAGCCGTGGGCTTTCACAGGACTAACCCGCCCTGCGGCCTCCCATGGGAGTGTTTGGCTTATTCGCAGCCGGGGAGATCAGAGGCTGCTTCCCGTCTCTCACCCACCGGTGTATACTTTTACATATCAGCGAAGTCCTGAAATCGGAATGGGGTGTAAACGTAATATCTCTCAAGAAGAACCGGGAACATGATGGGGTTGTTCCCGGACAGGCTTCACAATAATCGCATATGCAGGGCTGTTCTGCGGGGAAACATTCTGGAAACCGGAACAACCCTCATATCAGAGGTGACAGGGGATTATGGGGACAGGCTGCCTCCGGATCGGTGCCGCTTCCAATAAACGGTGCAGCACACCCTCAGTTCCATCGTCACCAACCAACGAAACCGGTGTTCTATTCTTCAGCGGAATCCCGTCCAGGGATTATCCGGATTAAGGAGAATATCAAATGATAAAGCTTGTTACAGACAGCAGCTGCAACCTGCCTGCATCCCTCATTCAGGGAGAGGATCTTTCCATTGTTCCGCTGGCCATCCAGTTCGGAAACGATACCTACCTTGAAGATGTCACAATAGATCGTGATACGTTTTATCGGAAAATTGAAGAACTGGGCATAATTCCAACGACTTCCCAACCGTCCCCGGCTCATTTTGTGGAAATCTATAAAAAGAACGCGGCCGAAGGTCATGAGACACTGGTCATTACCGTCACCAGCAAGCACAGCGGCACCTATAACTCTGCCCTGTTGGCGAAATCCCTTACTCCACAAGCAAAGGTTGAAGTCTGGGATTCGCTGAGCTGCTCAATGGGAACCGGGTTTCAGGTGCTGGAAGCCCTGAAGGCATCAAAGCAGGGCAAATCCATTGCGGAGATCAAAGAGCGCCTGGCTGAGATCAGAGAACGCATTCACATTACCCTGACACCCGCAACGCTTAAATACCTGCGGATGAGCGGCCGTGTCGGGATACTGCAGACTACCCTCGCAACGGCATTGCAACTAAAGCCGATTATTGAAATCCGCGAAGGAACACTTGAGCTCACGAAAAAAATCCGCTCGCGCACGAGAGCCGTACAGCAGTTGATCACAATCCTGGGAGAACAGGTTGGCCGGGAAAATCCGATCAATCTGGCTGTTGTTCATGGCCATGCCCTTGAAGAAGGGAAAGAACTGCTAAAGCGGGTCAAACAGGAATTTAACTGCCGTACGGCTGTTCTGGAAGAGATGGTCTCCTCACTGGCCGTACATGGCGGCCCGGGACTGCTGGCACTGATCGCGTATCGGGTGTGATGTGTTAGTATCTCCACTCTGACAGCCGGCTGTATGCGCGGTCTCCAGAGCGCTTGTCTGCCTTTGGATTAAAACGCATTTGTATTCCAACCCCCAATAAGTCTCCCCGGGATCCACCGCCGCGGGCCACGCCCTATTGAGTCGTTTTGGATGGGCGGATCGTATTGCGCGCCCAGTACTGCTCGAGCACCGCCAACAGTTCACTGCTTCCGGTTTCTTCCACCACAGCCGGATCCGGACCCAGGCGAAGTTGAAAGGCTGTTACCTCCTGAGCGTATTGAGGATAACTCACTTCCCATAACCATATTGCATGGTTCAAGCCGCGCCGTTCAAACGCATCAAGCTCTGCTTCGAGAAAATCCGCTGCGCCCGGTGTCCAGCGCTGTACACCATATTCATTCACTGCCATGGGCAGACCGCTTTCGTTCTTGAACTGGTCCAGGGGAGCCAGCAATTTATCAAACCAGCCCCGGTTGAAGGGATCTGCCTGGCCATCCCAATCAGTATCAAATCGCCCGGGGAACGTCAATATCTCTACACCGGCAGATTGGTGCGTATAAGGGAATGGTGCATACTGGTGCACACTGACAACCAGACGGTCCACGTGCGCCAGTTCAAACACAGGCAGCCAACCCACCGCACCGTACCCTGTAGGTTCCACCAGGATTGGTGTTTGCGGATCCTCCTTCCGAATGGCAGCTGCTATCCGGGGATAGAAACTGTTCCAGTCTGAAAGAGTGCCAGCTGCAAGGGAGTCGTACTCCAAAGGATCCCATTCATCAAACAGAACCTCGTTCGCATTGGGTTCCACCATAAGATCATATCCAACCAGGGCGGGATGCTCCTGGTAGCGGGCGGCTGTATATTCCCACATTTCCACCCAGCCGGCCTGTGCTTTTTCATCCTGCCAGACCGAATCATTGAGATACTGCTCATCAAACCACAAGCCCAGATCGTCCAACAGAAACGTAAATTCACTGCGGCCAGGCCCCGTGCGAAATGCTATCACCACAAATAGATCCGCCTCCAACGCCCAATCCAGCAGCTGGTCAAGATTTGCCTGGACCGCTTCGTCCAGCTCATACGGCGGGGTTTCCGTATAGAGTCCCGGGTGGGAAATATTTACGAGGTTCGCGCCATGGGATGCGAGAGTTTGCAGATCAGACAGGGTATAAGGCGGCCCAACCGGCCCTTCTCCGAGGAAATCCACACCATCCAGTTCAGGATATACCCGCCTTTGATAGAGATTTGCCCCGCGCAGATGCGGGCCATCCTGCCATAAATCCCATACATCGAAGGAAAAATTCCCGGCAGGCTGCGGTGAAGGTGATTCAATCGAATCCGGGAAAATGCCGGATTCGGTGGCTGGTTCAACCAGGGTTTCGACTGGAGGATTCTCCCCAACAAACATACGGAATAGATCAGATACAGGGCCACATGCCAGAGTAAGGATCACTATTCCGGGAAGAACATAAAAAAGGGGACGCCGCATTGTTCCTCCATAGAATTATCTCGCTGATTCCGCCTGCGGGCAGGTTTCGCCCAAGGCAGGAACCCGCCTGCGGGCAGCTTCAGCACAACTGGCTGAAAATGGGTACGCATTTTATTGGTGGTAGTATATTCGATTTTCCGGTTTGCGTCTCTGGAACGATCCAGGGGATCCCTGCAGGCTCAGCACTGCGAAGAACCCCGACGGAGATAATCCTTACGCTGACTGGTTCATACCGAACAGGACAACAGCATAATCAGACGTCCCTGCCAGGGGTGCCATATTTTTCCCGGAAGCAGTACATTGTTAGCTCTTCTGTTTAAGGATTACACCCGCTGGAATATCACTTCTCGAGGGCCTGAATCCGCTTCTCCAGGTTTTTCAACTGCCGGCGCAGCGTATCGATTACTTCCTGCTGTTCACTGCTTTCTTCCTTTTGGACACTTGCAGAGAGGATGCGGATACGCTGACTCTGAATCAGAAGTAAATCCTTCAGGTTGGAGACATTTTCTGCCGGCAGTTCACCATGTGCCTCCAGAACATGTAGCCTCTCTGTGATTTCCTGATCAACAAGCGCAGCCAGTTCCGGGCCGCTCACCACTCCCTCCCTGATGTGCGCCCATCCCTTTTCGCCCGCCTGGACCAGTCTGTTCAGAATATTTTCCGGAAGAGTACCGCGCTTTTGTTTCTCAAGCTCAAATAATATCTGGGCATACACCCTGGAGGTGAGATCTTCTCCCGTCACATGATCGATCACCTGAATTGCCATACCGGATTGGACAAGACGGGTAACTTTGTCCAGCGTAATATAGCTCCGCTGCTCAACATCATACAGCTTTCGGTTGGCATATCGTTTGATTATCACAGGTTTTTCTTCGGTCATTCAGGAAACCCTCTCTGGAATCGGTCCGAACCCACCCACACATCCCGCAAACAAAGGGTGTTAATCCTTGCAGCGTGATTCCATGTGCAGCCGGTTGAATACTATTGAGCAGATTACTCACCTGTGCAGTTACTTTTTGGCTGCCTCCATGGCATCCAGCTTTGCGGTCAACTCAGCAATCTTCTTCTTCAGATCCTTGATATCCTCTTTACTGGCGTTTTCTGTCGTCTTTTGCGGTACCTGCCGGATACGCTCCAGAAATGATTCGCGCTTATCGAGTATTTCCCTCACCATAGTGTGCGCTTCACTTTCGACCAGTTCACCGCGTGAGGCCAGATCATCTACGAATTTTTCAACCTCATCCTGAGCCAGAATCACAGCCCCTACGCCTGCCAGGAGCACACGCCTGGTTGCTTCATAGAGCGGGCTGTGTGTTCTTTTCCCCGGTGCTTCACCTGCTTCCTTTTTCTCAGTCATCCTGATTTCCTCCTGTTTGGTTTTATCTTTGACGCGTTGCGTTATATACATTATAACGCGCTGCGTCATTTTTGTCAAAACAAAAGCCCCGTGGAACACAGACGGGATACATCGAAGCAGCACTGCAGAACGCAGAGGAACAAAAAAGGGGTTGTCTCAAAGGGGCAGTCTTCCTGTTATCCATTTTTGTTGATATTGCAGCCCACAAGAGCCCCACCTCTGCACCCTGCATAGACCGGGGACATCGTGAACCCCCGGACGGGGATATGGTGAACGTCTTCAATCACGAATGAAAAACAATCCTCTGCCTGCAGCGCAGCTATTGGCTTACCAGCCCTAACACTTCAGTCGCTGTGGGTAGCGTTGACACCACTGCGAGATTCCTTCGGCTTGAGAGAAGCGGTCGTTGCAACATGTTACGAGGAGCATTTGGCTGCATTATCAGATTCCAGAAAACGATCGAAGCGGCGAAGTAACATGCTGCCATGGTTGCTCCTTTCATTTTCACTGGTACTGGCAGGTACCTGGTCATAGCAACGACAGATGGTGATTCGAGGCTGTTTTATTTATTTAATCTTCGCCGTTTTGCAGTTCAACTGTGTATAACATGTCCCCGAGCACCTGTTTACTATGTACCCGGTCTATACATCTATACAAAGGGGTGGGTCTTGAAACGCTGTTAATCAAAGAAGCCGCCCCTTCAGGACAGCTTCTTCACGATACGCAATCAGCTAATGCTTTATAAAATTAAGCAATCAGTTGGCAATCCTCGCGAGAATATCATCCTCATTCATCAAGAGATACTCCTTGCCTTCCAGCTTCACTTCTGTGCCGCTGTACTTGGCAAAGATCACCCGATCGCCCACAGCGAGATCAGTCAGCATTTCTTCTTCAGTACCGACGCCCTCTACAATTCCCTCCATCGGTTTTTCCTGTGCAGTCTCCGGCAGTACCAGGCCGCTCGGGGTGGTATGCTCCTGCTCGAGGACACTGACAAGCACTCTTGCGCCTAAAGGTTCAATTTTCATTTCTATACTCCTATACATAGTGTATGGTCAGCATTGACCAGTAATATTTTCAGAGCCCCAGATACTGATCGATCTGAGGGCGATTAAAACCGACTATTATCTTTCCGCCAATATCAATTACCGGCACACCAGACTGACCACTGCGGCGCTGCATATCGCGGGCAGCTGAGGGATCACGGGAAACATCAACATCCTTGAAGCGTACCCCTTTCTGCCGAAAATATTTCTTGGCCATAGTACAGTAGCTGCATGAAGGTGTGCTGAAGACAATCACTCTTGGTTGTTTCCCGGCTTTGCTGTCTCTTGGCATTATACCTTCTCCCAATCTTTATCCGATCTGAAATGCATAATTTTCCTTCACAGGAACCCGGGGTTTCCAGAACGATCTCTGACGGCAGTATTCCCATGCAGGGTAATCAACACATTAGATGCGGTACGGAAAGAAAGGTTACAAATCGGAAGTTCCGCAACCCTGTTAAAACATCAAGGTAAAGAATCGTCAAGCAGGCCGGGCCGAATCTTGTACAGGCTTATAATTCAGGCTTCTGCGCAGTACCAATTCCCCCATGGGGGCCTGGATCAGATTGGCCATAACCTCACACTTAACTTTAAGCAGAAAGTATATTGGTGCTTCAGTCTCATTCAGCGCTTCGCAGTTTCCCTGCCCTTTACTGATGATGAGGGGTGCTGAAAAGAACTTCTCCTGCAGCCGGTCGCTGCACAGATGCGGGATGACTCCAGCTGCTGCCAGGCCAGAGGGAAGCAGCTCTGCGACTCGATCAAGGCCGGCATCAACTGCGTCCTCAAGCAGCGCGTCATTGATTGCAGGGCCTCCCCGAACAACATAGATCACGGGTTTATCGATTGTCTCAATAAACACTCTGTCAAACACTGTTTCACCGGCATTGTCGCCGATGTAAAGAATCCACTCGGCGGAAGTCAGATCATCCCTGAAAATGGGAAACTCATCCCAATGAGTATCCATGGAAAGGCTAACGTCCACTTCTTCCTCAATGCTGATCTCACCCTTCAAAACCCCGTAATCAATCAGGTTTCCCGTGGCTGCAACAGAAGCAGCTGCGAACAGGGGATCCTCTGCCGATTCTACAAAAGCTTTCAGTCTGGGGTATAACGCAAGTGCCCGTCGTGTGCTTTTCCTGCGCAATTGATAATATGGATCCGGGTTTCCAGTGATCTCGTACAGGCGGCGGTAAAGGTCGCGCGCCATTTCAGGAGGAGTATCGCTAAGCCGGATATTTGCCAGTCCCTCACCTACCGAAATAAGAACCTGTAAATGCACTGCTTCATCATCGGTTACAAGTCTGGCCGTCCTGAGAAGCTGCTGCATGGCACAGGGAATACAATCCAGATATGTTTGCATATGAGTGATTCCCTTTCAACACCAGAGAATAACTGCTCAAAAAAAACGATCCCGGCAGGAGCTCCCTGCACAGGATCGTTTTGATCACTATCCCGGGTGTTCTGATTAATTTGTAACAAAAATATGCTCAGTCGGGACTTATTCTACCCGGAACCAGCTGCGTTGCATACCATGAGATTTCTAGTCACATCGTACTGCCGCGAGCATGGAATATGGATGAAATTGCAGCAGCGAGATTTGTTGAATTAATTGGTTTCTGCAGCCATGCTACCACGCCTTTCTCCAACAGATCACGCTCCTCTTCTCCCAATGGGTACCCGGTCATCACCAGCATTTTAATATTCGGATATTTCTCCCTGAGAATCGTGAATAACTCTTCACCACTGATCCCTGGCATCACCATGTCGCTGAGCACCACATCAATCGTCTCGCCATAAACCGCAAATGTATCCAGTGCTTCCTGACCACTGGACGCCTGAAGAACCCTGTAATCGAGTGACTCAAGCAATTCAGCCACCGCTGATCGGGCGGCGCTGTCATCCTCTACAACCAGGATCACATGTTTACTGCGGTCCAGCATGGATTCAACATCATGAATAATACCCGGCACCAGTCCAGCACGGAGCACAGGAAGATAGATATGAAAAGAAGATCCGGAACCAGGCGTGCTCTCCACATAAATATGGCCGTTATGCTGTTTGACAATGCCATCAACCTGTGCCAGCCCCAGGCCGGTGCCTTCTCCCGGACCCTTGGTGGAAAAGAAGGGCTCAAAAAGATGCTTCAGAATGCTGTCTTCCATTCCTGTACCCGTATCAAAAACGGAGATACGGACCCAGTTTCCAGGCTCCATCCCTTCCAGAGGAACCGTCTCTTCTTCATAATTTTCACGATCAAGTTCAAACCTTAATTCCCCCCCCTCCTTCATGGCATCCCGCGCATTTATCGCCAGATTGAACAATGCCTGCTGCATTCTGGCAGGATCCATATTCACCAGATACTTGTCTTCGCCGTAGTCCACAGATACGTTAATATTTTCCGGGAGCGTTCGAGACAGAATTATCTGAAAACTATTCATAAAGGGAACCAGGTCAACAGGATAAAGGTCCATCACAGCAGACCGGCTGAAATCAAGGATCTGGTTTGTCAGCCGTGCCGCCCGCTCGGCCTGCTCCATGATCATATGCAGCCGCTCATGGCCGCGTTCTGATAATCCGCTCTCTTCCAGCAGCATCTCGCTGTACAGAATCACGGCAGCCATGATGTTGTTGAAGTCATGTGCTATACCGGATGCCAGTTGACCAATCGCGGCACGCCGTTCCTGACGAATCACCTTTTCCTGAGCCTGCCGCATTTCTGTTATCTCGCGCAGTACCAGGGTCCATATGATATCATCCTGACCTCTTTCCACCTTGTTCACATGCAATTCAAAGAAACGGTCAGGATCCTTTACCGTAATAAACCCGGGTCTGGTATCAGGACCTATTTCCAGAAGCTTCTCAATCTCCCAATCGCCCAACCTCTCCAGTATCTCACCTGATTCCCTGTCTGAAAGCAGGGACAGATGTGCGCGTGCAGCCGGATTGGCTATCAGAATACGATGTTCGGAATTTAATGTGATGATACCTTCCTGAACTGTATCCAGAATCAATTTAAGTTGGCCTGCCTGCTCCTGGGTAGTTTCAAGAAGCCCCAGGCGCTCGACCGCCCCCCCCAGCTGGCGGCCAATTACCTGTATCAGGTCCCTCTCATCAGGCTCCCATAAACGGGGTGTCTCTGATGCGAGGCTTATTCCGCCGATAATCTTTCCTTCGGCCTCAATTGGAGCGGTGATCCAGGCCTGTGCTTTTTCCTGCCCAAGCGCATTGATCAGGCTGTTGTTCGCTTCAATTTTTTTCTCTCCCTCATGGAAGGTTTGCAAAATGTCAAAATTTTCCAACATTAAAGCCGCTTCGGCATTTTCTACACTAAGCTGCTGTCCTTCCGGGATCCCATATGTCCGGAGTATTCCCGCAGCCCAGATAATGCCGCATGAGGTTTCGAGTGCCCGCATACAACTGTTCAGTGCCGTATCCAGCAGTTCTCCAATATCTGAAACCTGAGAGGCTGCTGCAATTGCCTCATTAATCGCCTCCTGCTGCTGAGCACGCCGGCGGATCTCTTCGAGTGCCTGTTCGCGCTCTGTGATATCCACCAGGTATTCAATCCGGCCACCTGCGTAAAAGCCCGTAAGAATTGGCTGGCTCGAATACTCCACATGGATTGTCCGGTCCATATTTCCATGGCTAAGGCTGAATTCGCTTCCAACCTGATAGATTCCATCCCGGTAATTAGCCAGGATTGTTTCAAGAACCAGGCCGCCTTTCTTCAGCAACGGCTGGAGGTATTCCTGCAGCAGCGCCTCGCCACTCCGCCCAAGCAACTGATGGCGTGAGAGTGAGAGCATCCTCTCTACCGCGGTATTTAACCAGACTACATTCTGTCTTGCATCAAGGATGACAACGCCGACTGCTGCATGATCCAACACATCGTTTGTCAGGGATCGGTAGCGGGCTTCACTTTCATGCAGTGCAGTCTCAGCCCGTTTGCGATCTGAAATATTATGGATTACCCATAAAACCGCACTCTCTTCCCCATGCTGCTGCTTGAGTGCAAGAATACTGAGCTCACCGATAATCTGGAAACCATCCCTGTGAAAGAAAACAACCTCGCCGCTCCACCGTTTTCCACCATACACCTGGAGTGAGAGATTAAGTAGATGAAGCGGAACCTTTTTCGAGGAAAAGATCGTTTCTATTGATACGCCCAGCACTTCCTCTTTCTTATAACCGAATATCCGCTCGGCAGATGGATTCCAATCCTGTACGATCAACTGCCGATCCATGATTACCACTGCATCAGAAATATTTTCAAAAACCCGTGCCTGCTGTTCCAACACGCTCTGGGCACTCACCTGGTCACTGATATCTGTCAGTAATCCTTCAATTCCATCCACCACTTTATCCTTACCACACACCGCCAAACCCTGCTCCAACACCCATCGTTCCTCACCTGATGATGTCCTGATGCGGTATTGGATTTCATGAGCGTGATTCTTTTCTATCCCCTGTTGAACAGCAAGTCGTACACGCTCAAGATCTTCAGGGTGAATCAACTCTGCATACGATAGGATTCGGTTGTCTTGAAGCTCACCAGCGGAATACCCCAGCAGATCCTCGCATCCGTCACTGAGAAATATCATCGTTCTGGAGGCATCCGGGAGGCCGCGAAAGGCAACACCCGGAAGATTGGATATCAATGTGGATAAACGCCGCTCACTCTGTTCCAATGCCCGATCCGCTTCCTGCTTCTCTGATAATTTTCGCTGAAGGACAATAAAAAGGAGGAACGCAGTAGATATAACGAAGAACCAACCCTTGTACGTTTGCAGCTGCACCAGATCAAGGAAGTCGGTGGCCAGCAGCGCCAGAAGATGATCTGAAAACAGGATCCACATGAACCCTATGATCAAATACAACAGACTTATCCGCACAGGCAGTGGAAGTTTTTTCCTCTTCAAGTGATTACATCCTGTCCCTGTCCCGGAAACCGCCGGCTTTGTTACTACTTCTCCTGTCATATGGAAGCGTATTGTAAATACCTCCCCAGAATCAGGCAGACTACGGTTATCCTGGATAAAGATTCTTTCTCTCTTCAAGGATACCATCTGGAAGCTTATTACGCATGGTGATTATATGGAATTTAATACTTCAACTGATACTGCATCTGCAGCAAAAGGCCGGATCTCATGCGCCTTTCATCTGCAGTGGAAGTGCTGGCGACAGGAATGGTGCAAGAGCAGGTTCAGATGAGGCGATACACCTGCGTGCATATCGTCCGGATCTGGCCAGAGTCCGTTCGAGAAGATGCACCAGCTCGACTGCATCAAGAAACGAGTGTGCGCTGGCCGCAGTAACACCTGCGCTGGCTGTCAGAGGGTATGATTCATCAATATAACCCTCGCCTGACGTCTCCACACATTTCTGCAGCCTTTCTGCCAATATCAATGCCTGTTCAAGCGTACAATCCGGCAGAACTGCCAGGAACTTATCCGGGGCTGTACGGCCCAATTCATCATAACTGCGAAGTGAGATCTGCAGCTCGCGAGCGGTTCTTAATACAATTCGCTGCGAAATATCTTCTCCCCATAAACTATTAAACATTTCAAAATCGTCCAGCCAGAGCAAAATCAACCCGGTGTGTTCTTGCCGGCGGCAGGCACGATGCAGTTGATGATCCATAACCCTTAATACGCCTTTTGAGTTCCATAGACCTGTCAACTCATCCCTGGACACAATCAGGAGAGACGAATCCTGATCCTGTGCTTTCCGGCAAGATGCCAGGATCCGCCCTGCCGCATGCAGCCGGGCTTTTAACTCATCCGGGTAAATCGGCTTGAAAAGTATTTCATCAGCACCCGCCAGGAGGCCCTCAGCCGATATTTCTGGGCGATCCTCAACTGTCATTAATATCAAATAAATACATCGATCCACGGCCTTCATCCGGATCATTTCACAAAGTTGAATCCCATCCATACGCGGCATATTCCAATCTACCATTACAATCAAGGGAGCATCCTCCCGCAAAAGAATTCCCCAGGCTTCCATTCCAAAACGTGCCAGGACAGTCTTCCACCCCCATGTTGTCAGCATACGATCAAGACTATGCAAAGTATCTGGATTATCGTCCACTATGAGTATGGTTTCTGCAGTCATTTCTTCCCCCTGTTATCCCCTTTTCCACATTGTACAGGCAGAGAGCCAGATCAGTCAGAGTACTCTGGTAGGATTCGATTCGATTTGGAGCACATTCCTTAAATAAAACAGCCCGAAATTAAAATGACAATCTCGGGCTGAAGTTTGCTTCCGATGTGCGCCTATTCAGTAAACAGATCTTCCATTAACGTGATTAATACATCCCGCTTGGGGAGTAATACAGCAGCGCCGGTCGATGGAACAGTCCAGGATGTAACATGATCCTGTGTGAGCGTCTGCCCGGTGATCGATATCGCCCCTGATGCCACCTTTGAAGCTGTCGGAATAAGTTGCAGCATATCCACAATGTTCACGTTTGTCTGGAACAGATCATTAAACTGGGCGTAGAGATCAGGGATTCTGGATAATCCGTCCAACGAGATGACCTTTTTAAAGATCGCCTTTACTACTTCCTGCTGGCGCCGCAGACGATCAAAATCACTGCTGGCTTTCCTCATACGGACATACCCCAGCGCCTGGACTCCATTCATGTGGTACGTTCCAGGCGAATAGTTATACCAGACACCACCATATTCATCATTAAGGTAGCCTGTTACCTCAACATCAATCCCACCAAGGCTGTTGATGCCGGACACAAAACCGTTGAAGTTTACCCGAGCCCAATAATCCACGGTGATGCCGAAGTTATACAGAATGGTCTGCTCCAGAGTGATCTCACCGCCATGGGCTTCTGCACTGTTTATCCGCTCAACCTTCCATCCCGGGATATACACATACAGGTCTCTGGGAACAGAAAGCATAATAACTTTCTCGTTTTTCGGATCAACCGATACAATGATCATCGTGTCTGTCCGATACCCATAGCCATTCGATCGTTGGTCAGAACCCAGCAGAACGAATGTTATCGCACTATCCGAAAGGACTACCTCGGGCATGGGGGGCGGAATTTCTATAGCGGAGATATCAGACGGCCCCGGGAATGATTCCCAGGGATCCTGCGGCATACTGAGCGCGGTTGCCTCCGGTACAATGCTGTTTTCTGCTATTGCTGTCGTCTCGATCCCGGTGTCGGCAATCGGTAAAAAAGGCGTGGGTGTAACAGTATTCAGGGATGCAGCCATCACGCGGCGATCAGAATCCTCTACACTTTCCAGAGCAGCATCAAACAGGGAACAGCTGGAGAGCAGCAGACTGACAATACAAAGTATAGTGATCAGGTTCTTTCTATTCATATACCAATCCTGCGGTGCTAAAAACCGCAAATTCCTCTTATTAGAACTGCTTTTCCTTATCTCTATTGTAATCCCGATAACATCAATAAAATATGTGGTTTCAATGGATGCAATAGCCATGCCATAAATTAAAAAGAACACCCTTTCAGCCTGAGAATTTCTGACCTGTCAGCCGGACAGGATGCAGTGATAAATATAAGACGAATGGCAAGGAGCAAATGTTCCTTGGCAATCAATATTTTGCGATTAATTCCAGGTAGAGGGTGTTTTCAGGCAGCAAAACCTGGGCGGTGAAGCGGGGCAGCTGCTTCTTCTGTCAGTGGAATGGTTACACGAATACAGGTGCCGGAACCGCGATGAGACTCAATCTCCAGCAGACCACTGATAAGTTCTGATCGCTCCTGCAGGTTGACCATACCCAGGCTGCCCCGTTGCTCATAATTCTGCTGGATTTCTTCCAGGTTAAATCCAACCCCGTCATCTTCCACTTCCAGCACAACAAGGTCGCCTGATCTCTGCATTCGGACCCAGATGTTTTTTGCGCTGGCATGTTTACGGGCATTATTGACCGCTTCTTCGATAATATAGAACACAACACCGAGGCGGTTCAACTCCATCGATTCATCAATATCTTCAAAGGCTTCAATGTGAACCTGCTGCTGATAGGTTTCCTTCATTTTATCCGCCAACTGCTGCAGAGCAGCCATCAAACCCTGTGATTCCAAGGCCAGCGGGCGAAGTGTAAACAACATTTGCCGGATCTCTTTAGTTGTACGCAGGGCCAGTTCTTCAATCCGCTCTAATTCTTCGAGAGTGGCTTTTGGATCCCGTTCCAGTAATTTACGCGAGAAATTGATCCGCATTGCAATCGCCGAGATGGATTGTGCAGGGCCATCATGAAGATCACGCGCCAGCTTCTTGCGGGCCTCTTCCTGTATCTCAACAATTCGCTCTTTTTCTTCCTCCAGCTCACTGTACAGGCGCGCATTCTGGAATGCGATCATGATCTGCTGTGCAACGGTTTCCAGCAGCTGCAACCTGTCTTCGCTGAAATACTCCTGTTGGCGGTGCGCAAAAAGCAGCACACCATACATCTTCATACCCGCTGAAAGCGGCATACATACAACTACGCGCGCAACCTGAAGGGCAGTCAACCGGCGCAGTTCAGGGTCCTGGGAAGGCTGAAAACAGACGGTAACCTCACTTGTATTCAATGCTTCCGCCACGATCCCCTTGCGGCCTGGCAGCCTTGTGCGCATGTCCGCCTGGCTTAACCCACGGGCTATTGCCACCTGAAGCTGATTATCTTCAAACAGCAGAATAGCACTTTTAGGACGCGCAGCACCTTCTGCTGGATCAATCAGCACTTCATCAACCAGGTCCAGCGCCAGGGAGAGCACAAGCTCATAGTTCAGAGTTGCATTAAGCGCTCCGATAAGCTTGTTCACAATCCGAAGCCGCTCGATTTCACGCTCCAGCTGTTTTTCACGGTCGGCAGCAAATGATCGACGTCCTGCCTGTTTATCATCGCTGTTTGAAAGTTGACCATTCAGCCAGCCAATAAGAGTTCCCATTGCTTTCATCACCCGCATTTTTAAGTTCCGGTGTCTGATCATACCATACACCGCTTCTGAAATCTTCCCGCCGCATTTCTGGTTTTCTGCGGGAAGAATTTCACTATCCGATCCATTTGGTACTTATAGTATCTTATAGACTCAAATAATTCTAACTTACAAAGTGCCTACAAATCCATCCTGTCCTTATCCCGGAATGGTAACCCCTGTTGAAACATGCCTGCTTTTACGCCTGAAATATCTTTTCCCATCTGTAAAGAAGAATAATTACCCCGGAAGCGAATTCACTCCAGAAAGGAGCTAAACAGCTGAGAAATTAATTGATTTTTAACAAAAAATCCTCATTTCAGCGTTCTTATCTGTTCTTCAATATCAGCAATGATCCCATCCAGGTTCTCCCTCTGCCTCTTTAAATCATCCAGAAGCGTGCTGCGCTGCTGTGAATAATCCATCCCCGCCTCCATCCGGTGCTGGCAGTATAACCAGAGGATATTGAGGAATTCCGATCCTTTATCCATGGGGTTTTTCTGAACCGGATCCTCACTTTCCTCTCCTGAAAACCGCTCAGTCCAGATCTGGAGCAGCCACTTGGGCGGCTGCCACCCTTTACGCAGCATCTTTTCTGTCAAGACAAAATCCAGATCCACATCAATGGAAGCCGCAGCAAGAAGCAGCATCATGTAGGTATCGGCCAGCTCAATCTCAATCTGGCTGTCACGCTCGTTGTTGCGCAGCCAGCCCTCCCCCACCATACCGGATCGCATGATGGCATCGAAGGTTTCCCCAAGTTCTGTCTGAGCAAAAATCACTGCGGGGAGCAGCTCCGGTACCTTGCGGCCCGTCTGTTGGAAGTAATCCAGTATCTGATGAATCATACTCTCTCCTTGCCGGAATGTTCTACATCATAAAGCGGCGGCCTTTTACAGGCAGATGATTCTTGTCGTTCAACGTTCCGCGCCGGAATCGGTCATCTTTTTTCCAGCAGCAGATGGGCCAGCCGTACAGCAATCATCCGATCTACTTTTCCCATCGGATACTTTTCCAGCCTGTAGATTGCAGGCCAGGCTAATTCAGCATGCTCCTTGGCCACAGGCTCACCGCGTTCAACCCGGCAGGTGAATGCTGTAACTGTCACCTTGAAGTGGGTATAAGCATGGCGATAGGTGCCAATCCGGTTTCCAACGGAAACCTCGATATCAAGTTCCTCTGCCAGCTCACGCTGCAGACACGCGGGCAGACTTTCCCCATCCTCCTGCTTTCCTCCCGGGAATTCCCACAATCCTGCCAGTAGTTTTCCTGCGGGTCGTCGCGCCAGCAGCACGCAGTCCCCACGATGGATAACACCAGCTGCTACATGGAAATGCGGAACCGCCTGTTTCGGTTTCCGGAGAGGAATACGATCCTGGCTTCCTTCTGCGAATGCCCGGCAGTGCCGCTTCAACGGACACTGATCGCAGTGCGGGCTGGAAGGCAGGCAGATCACAGCACCAAGGTCCATCAACGCCTGATTGAAATCGGAGGCATGTCCGGCGGGCAGCAGCTTACGAGCCTGCTCCAGGAGTTCCTGTTTCCCCTGCGCCGCAGCAAGATCCAGCTCAAGGCCCAACACACGGGCAAGCACCCGCTTCAGGTTTCCATCCAGTGTGAGGACATCCTGGTTATAGACAAAAGCAGCAATAGCTGCTGCAGTGTACTCACCAATCCCGGGAAGCGATTGAAGGGTTTTGATATCGTCGGGCAGGCTGCTGTGGTATTGGTCGACAATGATCTTTGCTGTACGACGAAGATTCTGCGCTCTGCGGTAGTATCCCAACCCTTCCCACACAGAAAAAACATCATCAAGAGCTGCGTGTGCCAGAGTCTCGAAATCCGGGAATCGCTCTATCCAGCGCTGGTAATACGCCACCACGGTTTCAACGCGTGTCTGCTGCAGCATGATTTCTGAAACCAGAATCGCGTACGGGTCACTGGTTCTGCGCCATGGCAGATCCCGAGCGTTCTTCTGATACCAGTTCAATAAGTTGGAAGCCAGGGAGGAGGACATGGAAGAATTGTACCGGACGGTGGCAGCATCCATCAAGCTTTTTCCCTCCCCCCTGTTTTTCGCGCCCGGGTCAGCTCCGTCCGGGCTGGTTCCATAGTTTTCCCCATTCCCCCGTATCAATTGGATCCAAATTTCTGCTGCCCCCCTGCAGCCCGTGGATCCCGCCCCTGTCCAGCGTATCCTCCACCGCAGCTCCGTCAGGGCAGGTTCCTCAGCCTCTCCCAATCCCCGGCGTTTTCCGGATCTGTAAACCCGCTGCCCTGCCACCACCCTGTTAATCCCGCCCCTGTCCAGCGCCGCCTTTCCAGTAGAACCTTGCACTTCACCAGCGATTAAGCCAAACTAGAACCATGCAGCCGAATGAAACTCCATCCACAGAACCCAACACTACCCAGCCTGGACCTTCACTCCGTGTGCGCATCCTGCACATATTACACAGGGTGATCCCAAAACTCACCCTCAAACACCGCGCTCAGGTACAGGTGGTGCTGCGGGAAGCCTCAAATCCTGATTTCGACTATTTTCTGCTCGTGGTGCTCTCCAGTATTATCGCCACGTTTGGATTGATTACCGACTCCGCCCCGGTGATTATCGGAGCCATGCTGGTCGCGCCCCTCATGTCGCCGCTGCTGGGCCTGAGCCTGGCCTCACTCAACGGAGATGAAGTGCTGCTGAGCCGCGCAATCACCGCCATTCTGCGCGGAGCCATCCTTACTGTGGTCATGGGATTCGTGCTCACCTGGATAGGCCGCTATCTTCCTTTCACACCCCTGATCGAACCCTCTTCACAGGTGATCGCCCAGACTCATCCCAGTCCATTCGATCTCGGTGTATCCATCGCGGGCGGCGTCGCTGCAGCCTTTGCACTGGCCATGCCTGAAATCTCAGCGGCACTGCCTGGCGTTGCTATTGCAACTGCGTTTGAACCTCCTCTCTGTACAATCGGAATCGGGCTGGCTCTCGGAGATTTAGGAATGGCCGGTGGAGCGCTGCTTCTGTTTCTCACCAACACCGCTGCAATTGTTTTCGCCGGCGTGTTCACTTTCTTCATTCTTGGATTCAGGCCAAAGCAGCTGGATATCCGCTGGCGCAGCCTGCCTCGCAGCCTCGTGGTATCCGCTGTCCTTGTTCTTGTGCTGGTCATCCCGCTGATTTTCCTGAGTGCTACCTTTGTCCGCCAGGGCAAAGAGGAAATCGAAATCCGCAGAACTGTGCAGCTCACACTCGATGAACACCATGCATCACTGGTCTCCCTGGAAACGACCGAAAGTGAAGGCATCCTCGAGATCGAAATAACCCTGCGCAGCGAAACCGGTTTTGTATATGAAGATGTTGTTGCCCTCCAGCAGGAACTGGCCACAAGCCTGCAGCGGACCCTGGCGGTGCGTGTTAATGTTATCCCGAGCCTGCAGCTCGACCCACTCATCCCTCCAACTCGTACTGCCACACCCACGCCTGGGCCGACAATGACTATAACCGCGACATCAACGCAAACAGCCACCACGAAACCACTGCCAAGCCTCACGTCAACGCCAACTGCAACCGCTACCAGCACTTCTACACCCTCTTCACTGGCGGTCGCCAACACCGGTTCCGATGTACTCATTCTGCGGGCGTTTCCGGAGGGCCCGCAAATCGGTTTCCTGCAGTCCGGCGATATTCTGCTGCAGTTATATGAACAGGAGCTGCTGAACGGGATGGTATGGATCCAGGTGCAGGATCAGGCCGGCCGTACCGGCTGGGTACCGCAGTATTACACCGTCCTGTATTCCTCTCCCTGAGAAGAAAACACAGCCTCACTTGATCCGCCTGATGGATGGGGACTGTTTTTAAGGATGGAATGCAGTTTTCCAACAGATTTTTGGTCTGTAATGGCATGGAAGATGCAAAAAAGATTCATATAGTCTTCTTATATTATGCAGGAACGTGCCGGGTTATAATGCAGATAACTGGATCTTTGGAAGATCAGTTCTGAAAGAAAAAAAGGAAGGTCCCTATGATGCGTTTTGACCGCTTTACGGAGCGAGCCCAGGATGCCGCACAACGGGCGGCAGAAATAATCCAACGCTATGGACATAATCAAATTGATACCGAGCATATCCTGCTGGCCATGATTGAACAGCCACAGGGTGTGATCACGCAAATCTTGGAAAAACTGAAGATTGATGTCGATACGCTGGTGGATAAAATTGACCAGCAGCTGCGCAGCAGCCCCAAAGCGAATATCTACGGCGGCGGTGCCGGACAAATTTTCATTACGCCGCGTGTAAAGCGCGTGGTAGATATGGCCAATCAGGAAGCCAACCGCCTGAATGACGAATACATCTCCACCGAACACCTCTTTCTGGCGATCCTCTCTGAACGCAACACCGCCATCGCCCGCCTGCTGGCAGAGGAAGGCATCACCAAGATCCGTGTGCTTGAATTGATCAAGGAAATCCGCGGCGGCCAGCGAGTAACCGACCGCAAGTCCGAAGCCCACTACCGCACTTTGGATAAATACTCACGCGATCTTTCCAAACTTGCCCGTGAAGGCAAACTTGATCCCGTTATCGGACGCGATGATGAAATCCTTCGTGTGATCCAGATTCTCTCCCGTCGCACGAAAAGCAATCCCGTCTTGATCGGTGAAGCCGGTGTGGGAAAAACCGCTATCGTAGAAGGCCTTGCCCAGAAAATCGCCAACAATGATGTCCCTGAAATCCTGATGGGAAAACGTGTGATCGCCCTGGATCTTGCTGCGATGATTGCGGGTTCCCGCTTCCGCGGTGAGTTTGAGGAACGATTACGGACTGCCATTGAAGAGGTGCAGCGCTCTGAAGGCGAGATTATTTTGCTGATTGATGAGCTGCACACCGTCGTCGGAGCTGGTGCTGCTCAGGGCGCAATGGACGCCTCGAATATGCTCAAACCTGCACTGGCCCGCGGCGAACTTCAATGCATCGGCGCCACCACCCTTGATGAATACCATAAGTACATCGAGAAGGATTCCGCTCTCGAGCGCCGCTTCGCCCCCGTATATGTAGACGAGCCCTCCATCGAGGAAACCATCGACATGCTGCGCGGATTGCGCGACCGGTATGAAGCACACCACAAAATCACCTTCACTGATAAGGCGCTGATCGCCGCCGCCCGGCTCTCCAACCGCTACGTCTCCGACCGCCGCCTGCCCGACAAGGCTATCGACCTTATCGATGAAGCTGCCGCCAAACTGCGTGTTGCCCTGTACTCCCTGCCCAGCGATCTGAAAGAGATGAAACTTGAGCTGGACCGGCTGCAGGCGGAAGAAGAACAGGCCGGTATCGAACGAGATTACGAACGCGCCGCTGAAATGAAAGCGGAACGCCTGCGGACGGAAACGGAGTTCAAGGAAAAAAGAGACACCTGGGAACAGGAGCACAAACTGGACGAGATCGTTGATGAAGAGGATATCGCTGTTGTTGTCGCCCAGTGGACTGGCATCCCGGTCAGCCAGATGATGGAAACGGAGGCTGAACGGCTGCTGCAAATGGAAGAACGGCTGCACGAGCGCATCGTCGGCCAGAGTGAAGCAATCCATGCGCTCTCAGATGCGATCCGCCGGGCCCGCGCCGGCCTCAAAAGCCCGCGCCGGCCGATCGGTTCCTTCATCTTCCTCGGATCTTCTGGCGTAGGAAAAACAGAACTGGCCAAGGCACTGGCGGAATTTCTTTTCGATGACCAGGATGCGCTGGTACGCGTCGATATGAGCGAATACCGCGAACAGCACACCGTCTCACGGTTGTTTGGCGCCCCTCCAGGCTATGTCGGATACGAAGAAGGCGGCCAGCTTACCGAGGCTGTGCGCCGGCGCCCCTTCCGGGTGGTCCTCTTTGACGAAATCGAAAAAGCACACCCTGAAGTGTGGAATGCACTGCTGCAGATTCTCGATGATGGGCGCCTGACCGACGGACAGGGCCGCATTGTGGATTTCCGCAACACAGTCCTGATCATGACTTCAAACCTTGGCACTGAATTTGTTACCAAATCCGGTTCCCTCGGGTTCCTGCAGCAGGATAAGGACGACAAGGATAACGAGGATCAGGAAAAAATTGAACGCGAACTGAAAAAAACGTTCCGCCCGGAGTTCCTCAACCGTATTGATGAAATCATCATTTTCTCGCCGCTTACTGTCGAGCAGATGGAAGAGATCGTCGATCTTCAGATGGAACAGGTACAGGAGCTGCTGGCTGAGAACGGTCTATCCGTGCAGCTTACCAAACGAGCCCGCAAGTGGCTGGCGGAAGAAGGGTACGACCCTGCTTTCGGAGCCCGCCCGCTGCGCCGCGCACTCCAGCGCCACGTCGAAAGTGAACTTTCCGTCATGCTGCTGCAGGGCAAGTTTAAAGAAGGCGATACCGTTCTGGTGGATTTTGACGACGAAAAAGGTGTTCAGTTTGAACGCCTTGAACAGAAAGCTAAAAAGGAAGAATCTGTTTCGGTGTAAGCCCCGCCCCCCCCCGGCACTATGCCTGAACTGGAAATCAAACACCCCGGTACTTTTCTCCGGGGTGTTTTTTCACAATCCCGTTCAAAATATAACTCGCAGCAGTGCAGCTGCTGCCAGAATCGCCAGGGCACCTGCCAGCAAAAGTTCTCCCCCAATATACAAAATTGCCGCCGAAGACAGGAATCCGCAGAACACAACTGCGGCCAGAATCCTCCGCCCCAGTTGAGCAACCTTTTCAATGTCACGAGCCATATCCGGGGCAGGCCGGGCCATCACAACCAGTTCTCCTGCTTCCAGATTGTCGAGCACAGAATCAAGGCGTCGCGGCAGACTCAGCAGCCGTCGCCCCTCTATCCTGAATTGTTCCAGCAGCAGATCGAACCAATCTTCCTTTTCGTCTGAAAGCCAACGCCGCGCATACGGTACCAGCCACTCAAACGGATTAAAGTCATCATCCAGGCTGCTGCACAAACCGGAGAGGATGCCCAGGCAGCGCCCCAGGAGGATCAAATCAACCGGCACCTGGATAGGAAGCTCGTAGAGCAGATCCATATAGCGTTTTGCAAGCTCGTGCGCTTCTGAAAGGTCAAATTCGGCAATTTCACGGAGGCTTTTCCCCCAGATTCGCTCCAGCAGCTCTTCCTCGGCCTGTTTTATCCTTTCCAGGTCTGCTCCCGGAAGCAGGAATCCGAGGTTCTGGTATGCTGCCATCATGCGGTTCATATCGCGCGAGACAACCGCAAGCAGCGCTTCGCGCAAATTATGCCTGATATCTTCCGTCAGCCTGCCGACCATGCCAAAATCGACAAAAACCAGCCGCCATCGTTCATTTTCTATCGGTTCTACGAACAGGTTGCCCGGGTGAGGGTCAGCGTGAAAAATATCTTCTTCAAAAATCTGTCTCAGATAGGCATTCATTATCCTGGCTGCAACTTCGGCAGGATCGATGCCGGCTTCCCGGATCTGCACCATATCTGTCACTTTGACAGCGTAGACATCCTCCATTACCAGCACTCGCCGGGTGCTGTACTCCGGAAACACTTGCGGAATATGAATTTCCGGATCGCCAGCATACATGTCCAGGAACCGTTCAAGATTTACAGCTTCTTGCTCATAATCCAACTCGGCACTGATGACCTCAGAGAATTCCTGATAGAGTGCATCAAGGTTTACACGTTTCCTTATCATCCGGAAAAAGCCCAGCCAGTGTAAAACCACTCCCAGAGCCCGCAGGTCGACAGCAACAATATCTTCAATCCCCTCACGCTGGACTTTGAGCACAACCTCGCTGCCACCCTGTAAGATTGCTCTATATACCTGCCCGAGGGAAGCAGAAGCAAGCGGCTCAGCTTCTACAGATGCAACCCGTTTCGAAGCCGCTATCCCCCATTCCTTCTCAATAACACTCTCTACTGTCGCATACGGTTCAGGGCAGACTTCATCCTGAAGCCCCGAAAGCTTTTCAGTAACCGCAGCCGGGAGAATATCCTGCCTGGCAGATAGAAACTGACCAACTTTAATCCATATTCCACCTAGCTGCAGAGCCAGATCCCGGTATTGGACCGCAAGGAGCGGGTAAAGTTTATCCCTGGGCTGTACCCTGGAACGTATCAGTGGCGTTCTGCGCAGAACAAGTTCGTACCATCCGGTTTGGAGGATTCTGAAAAAAAAGAAAGCCAGAATACGCACATAGCGCCTGGTTAGAGAATTGGCAGCAGTGCTTTCCGGCTTATTCATAACTTACATTCTCTCCCTGCAAAGAAACTCAAACTTTCAGAATTGGCTTCTCACATCACAGGCAGGTTGCTGCATTGAAGAATGCTACACCATTTTATTCATTCTCTGCTTTCTACGGGTAAAAAATTTCACCGCCTCAGCTGCAACCGAAGGCAGCACCAACAACGGCAGGATGATCTCCCACTGCGTCCATGTCAGCGGCACCGTGCTGAAAATAGGCTGTGCGAACGGCAGGTAGGTCACCGCCAGCAGAAGCACAATCGAAGCCGCAACCGCATATACCATCCACTTGTTGCTGAATATCCCGATTTTCAACAGCGGATAGTTCTCGGATCGGGCAGTAAACGCCCGCAGCAGCTCCGAGAAGGACAACGTGATGAACGCCATTGTGCTTGCCGTATTCGGCGAGTCCGGGAAGAGATTATGGCCGAGGAAGAAAGCTGTCAGCGTCACACCGGTAATTGCGATGGTTTGTACCAGGATACCCAGCTGCATTCGCTTGTTGATGATCGGTTCCTCAGGTGGTCGCGGCTGCTGCTCCATAATATCCGGATCACCCTTCTCCATTCCCAGCGCCAGCGCCGGGGCACCATCAGTGATCAGGTTAAGCCACAGCAGCTGCAGCGGTGTCAGCGGCGAAGGAAATCCGGCGAGAATTGCGATAAATATCGAGGCAATTTCAGCCAGGTTGCACGAAATCAGATAGTACACAAATTTCCGGATGTTGGAGTAAATCACCCGCCCCTGCTCTACCGCCGCCACGATGCTGGCGTAGTTATCATCGGTCAGCACCATATCAGCGGTTTCCTTGGCGACATCAGTACCCGTGACCCCCATAGCTACGCCGATATCCGCCCGTTTGAGTGCCGGCGCATCATTCACGCCGTCACCAGTCATAGCCACTACCTCATTGTGCGACTTCAACGCCTCTACAATGCGGACTTTATGCTCCGGTGAAACCCGGGCATACACATCCGTCTGCTGGACAACTGCCTTCAACTCCTCGTCCGACATCTTCTGCAGCTCCGGCCCGGTCAGATACTGATGGCCTTCCTGCAGCAGGGAAATTTCCTGAGCGATCGCCCGGGCGGTGTCCGGGTAATCCCCAGTGATCATCACCGTTCGGATCCCAGCCCGCCGCGCAGTCTCGATCGCTGCGGATACTTCCGGACGGGCTGGATCAATCATTCCCACCAGTCCCACAAACGTCAGGCTGTGTTCCACCGTTTCGGGAGTGGCATTTTCGGGCATATTCTGTTCAATCTTATATGCCACGGCAAGCACACGGAGTGCCTGCGCGGCCATACTTTCATTGGCGGCGAGTATCTGCCGGCGCATGGCATTCTCCAGCGGTGCAGTAGTATCATCAGCCCGCTGATAGCTGCTGCACAGATCCAGCACCACATCCGGTGCACCCTTTGTTACCGCCACTTCCCATTCCTGCTTGCTGTCATCGTAGAAGGGGCTGGCATCATCTGGATGTGGAGCAAGCACCTTGTGAATAGTGGTCATTCGTTTGCGCTGTGAATCGAAGGGGATTTCATCGATGCGCGGGTACGCTTTTTCCAGGTTCTCCCGCCTCGCGCCGGCCTTGGCCGCTGCAACCAGCATCGCTGTCTCGGTGGGATCACCAACCAGCCGGATCTTACTGCTGACGTTTCCCTCCTCCGCTATTTCGATGACAGCGTCATTATCCAGCGCTGCCACCCAAAGTGCCGTCGTGAGGGCCGGAATGGAAGTTATACCCAGCTGTTTTCCATTAACTTCAAACGAGCCATTCAGCTCATTGTCCCCACCGGTTACCTCCACCATGTTCCCATCTACCCAGATGCGGGTTACCGTCATCTGGTTCTGAGTCAGTGTACCGGTTTTATCCGAGCAGATCACGGTTGTCGAACCGAGCGTCTCCACCGAGACCAGGCGGCGGATAAGAGCATTACGTTGGATCATCTCCCGCATTCCAAGCGCCAATGTGATTGTAACAACGGCCGCCAATCCTTCGGGCACTGCCGCAACTGCCAGACTGACCGCTACCATGAACATCTCGCGTGGGTCCAGCCCGTAAAGCCAGCCCACTCCGAACACAACGGCACATACAGCCAGCGCTGCAATACCAAGGAGCTTGCCCAGGTGGTCAAGCCTGGTCTGCAGCGGTGTCTGTTCCTCTTGCACCGACTGCAGCATTCTGGCGATCAGGCCGATCTGGGTGTACATCCCTGTGCTGATGACTACTCCCCGGCCGCGGCCGTAGGACACCATCGTCCCGCTGAAGGCGGTATTTATCCGGTCTCCCAGCGGCACATCCTGGCGCAGTGTGAGCTGAGCATCCTTCTCAACCGGAACTGATTCACCGGTCAGCGCCGCTTCTTCGACCTTGAGGTTCACTGTTTCAAGCAAGCGCAGATCAGCTGGCACGTAGTTGCCCGATTCGAGCAGCACCACATCGCCGGGTACCAGTTCGCGCGCCGGTACCGTCTCACGATGGCCGTCACGGATCACATGCGCATCCGGTGCAGCCAGTTTTCGCAGCGCTGCCAGCGCTTCCTCCGCCTGTTTTTCCTGCACCACACCCAGGACAGCGTTGAGGACAACGATCGCAATAATCGCGCCGGATTCGATAAAATCCCCCATCAATCCAGAGATCAGCGAAGAGGCAATCAATACAATCACAATAAAATTATTCAGCTGGTCCAGAATCATCTGGAGGAAAGTTATGCGGTCTCCCTCCTGGAGTTCATTAGGGCCGTACTGCTGCATTCGGGCTGCAGCTTCAGCACTGGTAAGGCCTTTGAGCGGGTCGGTGCCGAGAGTGCCAAACAGCTCTGTGGGCTCCAGCATGTGCCATACTGGAGATGGTTCGTCCGGGTTTTCGCTGCTCTGAGAAGAGGGTTCGGAAGAGGTGGGGTCCGGTTTAATTTGCATATCACTGTCCATTAGTCAGGGTATCTTCCTGAGAGATTCAGGTTAATTCACGACATTCTACCACGCGACGAACGCCAATCCTGACGGTTTTCTGACAGGTATCTGAGGAAATTCAAGGTTGGCCAAACTTGTTAACTGTGGTTCCGGCTCTGAAAATACAATGGTACCTGATCGTGTGTTTAAGAAAATAGGGCTGCCGTGTACATACCGGCAGCCCAGAATGTAGAGGAACCCTCAAGAATACTACCCTTTTACAGCTCCACCAGTCAGGCCGCGCACAAAGAAGCGCTGCAGGCTGAGGAATACAATCATAGGCACAAGAAAGGAAAGGAATGCCGCACCGGTGAGGATATGCCAGTTTCCTCCACGAGGATCGATCAAATTGGCAATCTGTACAGTAAGAACCGGATTGGTGGTCAGGAAGATTTTGGCCACCAGGAAGTCATTCCAGATCCAGATAAACTGGTAAATACCCAGGGAAGCCACTGCCGGGATAGAGAGCGGCAGCGCCAGCTGCCAGAACGCTGTCCAGTGATTGGCACCATCAATGTAGACGGATTCGAAAACTTCTCTCGGAAGCGACCCCATGAAGTTCCGCATGAGGTAGATAGCATACGGAAGCCCAAACCCGGTGTGAAACAGCCAGATTCCAATGAACGTACTTTGCATCCCCAGATCTGCATACATCCTGGCAATCGGCACCAATGCCATCTGCAGGGGAATTATCTGCAGCCCTACCAGAAGAGCAAATATCCACATCCTGCCCGGGAAATCCATCCAGGCAAACGCGTATGCGGCAAAAGCCGCAAAGAGAATAGGTATTAACGCAGATGGGATGGTTACAGCAAGTGTGTTCAGGAAAGCACGTCCCATACCTTCGGGATTCAACAGGTCCTTGACCGAGCATTCGAATTTCGTTGAGGCACTCTCGCCTCCCCCTTCACAGTCTGTCAGATAATCCTGCGTGCCCTTATAGCCTACCAGGGCATCAGCATAGTTGCGCAAACTCAAGGCGGTTTCCGAACCAGTGTCTCCACCGGAGATGCCTTCCATATAAGCCAGCACAGGCGCCAGGGTTTCCAGCGCTGATTTGGGATCCTCCAGCAGCGCCTGGTCTTCCATATGCGGGCCTCCATCTATCTCCTGGCGAAGCATCGCCAGCAGCCGGTTCGAGCGCGGATACCCTGCCACCAGTGCCGGATCAGAGAGGTCTGCTCCCGGCAGCAGGTCACCATTTTCACCATGGCAGGACGCGCAGTACTGGTCGTATTCCGCCTTGCCTTCGATTACCCTGGAAGCCGGGGTCAGGACATTCCACCAGCCCGTTGTGCGAACAGCCTCCCGGGAACGGAACGAGGAAATGAACACGCCCAGTGTTGGCACAATCCAGACCACACACAGGAATATTACGATCAGGTTCAACGGCAGCCTGGAGAAAAAACGATTCCATTTGCTGAACGGTTTCATCGTATCTCCTCCTGTGCCTGAAATCGCCGGACGTTGATGATCATGACCGGTATCGTAAGAACAAGCAGAATCACCGCAATAGCCATCGATTTACCGGTGTCCGTTACGATCAACTTGAACATCCGGTTGGCAATTACTTCTGTTCCGAAATTACCCCCGGTCATGACAAAGACGATGTCGAAAATTTTCAGAATAATGATAATTAAGGTTGTAAATACCACTGTGACAGTCGGCAGAATCATCGGCATCATGATTTTCCAGAAAACCTGCCACTCATTGGCGCCGTCAACCCGGGAGGCCTCGAGGACTTCTGTGGGAAGCCCTTTTAATGCGGCTGAAAGGATGGTCATACAGAAGCCGGCCCAGAGCCATATTCCTACCACCATCAGTGCCAGGTTGTTAATGATCGAAGTACTCATCCACGACACCGGTTCCATACCAACACCAACAAGCAAGGCATTCAGGACACCAATCTGTTCGCCGCCCCCGGATATGATCGCATACATGAAGCGCCAGATCACACCGGCACCGATGAACGAAATCGCCATCGGCATAAAAATAATCGCCTTGACAAGCGACTCGTATTTCACCTTGTCTGCCAGGACTGCAATCAGCAAACCGATCGAGATCGTCACAGGGACCATCACGAGCAGCCACAGCGCGTTGTTCCGTAGTGCAGTGGTCATGTCCGGATGTGTCAGTGCATAACGATAATTCTCAAATTTACCCCAGCACGGCTCATCCTCAACACAGGTTGTGGATGCAGACAGTTCCCCTGTCCGGTCTCGAAAACTGAGGACAACTGTGTTTACGGTGGGGTAGACAACGAAAACCATAATGATGAAAAGTGCCGGAAGGATATACAGCCAGGGCACCACTTTTCCCTGCTGCATGATTCTCGGTGCAGCCATAGCTCTCCTCCTGAATAATAATCAGAAAATGGTGCCGGGGAGTTACCCCGGCACCAGATTTACAGCAAATCCTTACTGCGCAAGCGCTGTTGCCTGTACACCAGCTGCGACAGCCAGTGCTTCGGCTATATCCGCGCCCTGGACAACATCAACAAGGGCCTTCCATTCCGCCTCACTGAACGGTGCGGGGATGGCATCGCCAATGTCTGGCGTAAAGCCGGAGGCTGAATCCAGTGCTGCAGCTTTTTTGGCCAGGGAGGCGTCCGTGTATTTGCCTGCTGCCCAGATATTGGGGGAGAGATCAAAACCGGAACGCGCCCAGGCGGATGCACCCTCAGCGCTGGTCAGGTAGGAAACGAGTGCCATGGCGGCTTCGCTGTCACTGAAAGCCATCATGTAGTCCGCCCCACCCTGCATGCCCTGTGCACCGGGGAAGGCGAAGAAGTCATAATCGACACCGTATTCCAGGTCAGGATACATTGCAACAACTTCACCACCCGCAAAACCGGACTGCTTGACCATCATTGCCTCAGCAGGATCGCTGAAGACTTTGTAGATTGCGTCCAGGAATGGGGTGGTAACCGTGCCGGTAGCGCCACCGACTGTATACATATCGTCGGAAGCCCACGCAGCATAGGTCTCGTAAGCCTGCGCCACACCAGCATCATCATAAGCCACTGTGCCGTCGAGCAAGCCCATCACGTAATCCGGGCCCTGCTGGGCCAGGAGAAGATCCTGGATGAAGTCGGAGCCGGTCCAGCCTGTGGCTGCGCCGCTCTCCATACCCATGCTCCAGGGGATGTTTCCGTCAGCTACCATCTGCTCAACAAGTGTATCGAGTTCTTCAAGTGTTGTTGGGACAGTGTAACCGAAGGTTTCAAACTGAACCGGGCTGTACCAGATAATCGACTTGATATCTGCCTTGACAGGGACAGCCAGCCAGCTGCCGTCGAACGTTCCAAGATCCGCCCAGTAGCCAGCGTAGTTATCAGCCACTGCGCCGAGAGAACCAAGGTCCTGCAGTTGATCGGTATACAGCAGAGCAGGTGCAGTGGACGGCCAAAACAGAATGTCGGGCGGTGTGCTCTTTGCCTTGGTATCCAGTACGGCTGTGTCGCGGGTAGCCTCAGCAACAATTTCAACACCGCAGGCTTCCACGAAGGGAGCCAGAATAGTGTTTATCTTTTCTTCTTCAGCGCCAGTCCACTGAGACATTATGGTCAGGGTCTGGCCTTCGCCTCCCATACAATCAATGGTGGGGGCCATGGCCAGGCCGTCGCGCTGTGCTGCTGCTGCGCCTTTAAGGGCGGTTCCAGCGGCGGTACCCTGAACGATCTCAACGATAGCTTTCCATTCCGCCTCACCGAACGGTGCGGGGATGGTGTCGCCGAGATCGGGGGTAAAGCCGGAAGCGCTTGCCAGTGCTTCAGCTTTCTTGGCCAGCGAGGCGTCTGCGTAGTTACCGAGTGCGCCGTTATTGGGCGAGAGGTCGAAACCAGCAGCTGCCCAGGCAGCGCCGCCGTCTGCGCTGGTCAGGAAAGCGACCAGTGCTTTGGCTGCATTGCTGTCGCTGAAGGCCATCATGTAGTCCGCGCCCCCCTGCATGCCCTGTGCACCAGGGAAGGCGAAGAAGTCGTAATCGACGCCGTATTCCAGGTCGGGATACATCTTGGCAACCTCACCGCCTGCAAAGCCGGACTGCTTGACCATCATTGCCTCAGCAGGATCACTGAAGACCTTGTAGATTGCATCCAGGAATCCGGTGGTAACCGTGCCGGTAGCGCCGCCGACTGTATACATATCGTCGGAAGCCCACGCAGCATAGGTCTCATAAGCCTGCACCACACCAGCATCATCATACGCCACAGTGCCGTCGATCAGACTCATCACGTAATCCGGGCCCTGCTGGGCCAGGAGAAGATCCTGGATAAAGTCGGAGCCGGTCCAGCCTGTGGCTGCGCCGCTCTCCATACCCATACTCCAGGGGATGTTCCCGTCAGCTACCATCTGCTCAACAAGTGCATCGAGTTCTTCGAAAGTTGTCGGGACAGTGTAACCGAAGGTTTCAAACTGAACCGGGCTGTACCAGATGATCGACTTGATATCTGCCTTTACGGGGACAGCCAGCCAGCTGCCGCTGACAGTTCCAAGATCCTGCCAGTAGGCGGCGTAATTTGTTGCATCTGCCCCGAGGGCTCCCAGGTCCTGCAGCTGATCGGTGTACAGCAGGGCAGGCGAAGTGGATGGCCAGAACAGAACATCGGGCGGTGTGCTCTTGGCTTTGGTATCCAGTACGGCTGCATCGCGTGTTGCTTCAGCTTCGATGGTCACACCGCATGCTTCAACAAAGGGAGCGAGTACAGCGTTGATCTTTTCCTCTTCAGCGCCTGTCCATTGATACATCAGGCTCAATGTCTCGCCTTCTGCACCCATGCAGTCGATCACCGGGCCTTCTTCAACAACTTCCGGCTCCTCAACGGGGGCAGGCTCCTCCACAGGGGTTTCGGTCGGCTGAGCGCAGGCCCCAAGAACCATGGACAGCACCATCAGGACTGACAGCCAGATTAATCCTTTCCTCTTCATTATTTCCTCCAATTTATCAAATTGATTAAAACCAATGGGTCTATCTGTCTCTTATTCTTTTTGTCTGGTTCTCCTTTCTGAACAGTGTTCCGATAATCATTCGGCTTATTTTCGATTCAGAAAACAATTTACGGGCGGACCTGTACTATTAATCCGGTGGCGGCGAGCCACATGAGGAGCGTACGATCAGGTCCGTATCCAGAAAATCCTTTGTGGGTGTAGGGTCAAACCCTTCAATCATCCGCGTCAGCAAATCTGCAGCAGCCCATCCGATGCCGTAGGCAGGCAGGCGGACCGTGGTTAATGAGGGTTCGTGATAGACGGACATGGGAATATCATCAAAACCGACAAAAGCCAGATCCTGTGGGATGGACAGGCCCCGGCTTTTGGCGGCTTTCATGGCGCCGATAGCGACCGTATCACTGGTAGCGAACACAGCGGTAAATTCCTCCCCGCGTGCAAAAAGTGCTTCCATGGCGGCTTCGCCGCTGGAAGGTGAAAAATCAGCTGTCCCAATTAAACCTGTAGAAAAGGAAAGGCCGGTTTCTTCCAGTGCAGCTTTGTAGCCCTGCAGACGGGCAGCGGCGGCGGTAAACACCAGCGGTGCATGCAGCAGGATAGCAATCCTTGTATGGCCGAGTTGAATCAGGTGGCGAGCAGCCATACGGGCTGCGGAAAAGTTATCAACGTCGACGGATGCGACATCGACATCGGACCACTGTCCCTGAAGCACAATGGGGAAATCTCCTGTCAGCAGCTGGCGCAGCCCGTCGTCATCCGTTCGCGGGCCGGAGAGAATGATACCGTCCACATGCCCGCCGCGCAGCAGATACTCACAGCGTTCGCTGCCATTACGTACGGGAATGGGGGCGAGCAGCACTTCATAGCCTGCTTTGTAAGCAGCGTCATACACGCCCCGCAGCACCTGGGGCAGGATTGCGTCGGCGAAAGCGCGCTCTGCGGACTGGCGTTCGACGTAGGCCAGGATTCTTGTTTTCCCGGTAACCAGGCGGCGGGCTGAAGCGTTGGGGTGATAGCCCAGCTGTTCAGCTGCTTCCAGCACTCTCTGGCGGGTATCTTCACTGATACGCATACCCCGGACGTCATTTAAGACGAAGGAAACCGTTGTCCGTGAGACACCGGCCAATTCAGCTACTTCTCGAGAGGTAACACGTTTTACCATGGGCTCCTTAATTTGCTGATACGTGTTAGCTATAGTATTATTGCATTGGATGGGATTGAAGTCAAGCGCAGATTCGCCGCCCTGCAACCTCTTCTCCCTTTATCCTTTATAATGGACTGCTACTTGTGCTATTTATCTTACTGTGAGGGATTCTTATGCTAGACCCAGTCAGCACCAAACCGAAACAACTGCAGGACTACAGCCAGATCGCCGGAGAGGAACTTCTTAACGAGATTCGAAACCTGGCTGCTCCTCTCAAAGACGCCCGCATTCTCAATATCAATGCAACCGCCTTCGGAGGCGGCGTCGCCGAAATCCTCATGTCACTTGTGCCTCTCATGCAGGATATCGGCCTGGATGCCACCTGGCAGGTTATCCAGGGAAACGATGATTTTTTCAATGTCACCAAAGCCAGCCACAACGGCTTGCAGGGTATGCAGCTGCCGTTGACCGATTCAATGAAAAATACCTGGAAGAAATACAACCAGCTCAACGCAAACCGTTTCGAAGGCGAGTATGACTTTATCATCGTGCACGACCCACAACCCGCCGGTTTGAAATTCTTCCTCGAGGACAAAGGCGCACAGCATTGGATCTGGCGCTGCCACATCGACACCTCCCACCCCAACCCGGATTTCTGGAATTTCTACGCCCCCTATATCAATACTTACGAAAACGCCATCTTCACCCTGAAGGATTATGTCGGGCCCGGCGTAGCCTTCAAGAACCTGGCAATCATCCCGCCCACCATCGACCCGCTCTCAGAGAAAAATGCACCGATCCCGGTGGAAACAGCGCGTGCAACTATCGCATCCTATGGCATCGACCCCGATCGGCCCCTGGTCACCCAGGTCAGCCGTTTTGACCCATGGAAGGATCCGCTGGGCGTTATCGATGCCTACCGAATCGTGAAACTATCCATCCCCGACGTACAGCTGGCCCTGGTGGGATCCATGGCTTCCGACGATCCCGAAGGCTGGTATTATCTGGATAAAACCACCCGCCATGCCGGTGAAGACAACGATATCCATATACTTCACAACTTCCACGGTGTGGGCGGCTACGAAGTCGGCTGTTTCCAGACTGCCTCTGATGTCGTGATCCAGAAGTCCACCCGCGAAGGTTTCGGTCTGGTCGTTACCGAAGCATTGTGGAAAGGCGTGCCGGTGGTAGGCGGAAACGTCGGCGGCATACCGCTCCAGATCCTCGATGGGAAAACCGGCTACCTGGTAGACACCGTTGAGCAATGCGCCGATCGCGTTCAGCAGCTCCTGAAAAACCCCGGGCTGTGTACTGAGCTCGGCACTGCAGCCCGCGAGTTCGTGCGCACCCACTTCCTGACCATGCACCATCTGCGGAATTATCTGAAGCTGTTCCAGACAATCGCTGGTAAATAGCAGCCGGGATAAAGTACTTTTTCCTTATTTGGAAAAAGATGCGGACTTGATATATTTATGCTAGACTGATCGATACAAATCAAACCCGGACGTTTTCCCCGGCCAACAATGACCGGGAGAGCCGCATTCATACAAGTATAGATAAGGAGAATAGGATGGACCTGGGAAAAGCCTTTTCATTCGTTTTTGATGATTCAGAGTGGATCAAAAAAGTACTCATAGCAGCTGCTGTATCGCTCATTCCTGTCATCGGCCAGATCGTTGTGCTCGGTTGGGGGCTCACCATCACACAACGTGTTATTCGCAAGGAAGCAGAACTGCTGCCGGATTGGAGCAGCTTCGGAGAATATCTTGGCCTGGGTTTCAAGGGATTTGTTGTCATGCTTGCTTACATGATTCCGGTATTCATCCTGACAGCACCCTCAAGTATTCTCGCCAGCTTTTCGGACTCAGAAACTATGGCAACTGTCATAATGATCGTGAGTATCCTGTGCAGCTGTCTGACCATTGTGTACAGCATTTTGCTCGCTCTATTACTGCCGGCTGCTTTCGGCCTGATTGCCGAAACCGAATCCATCGGCGCCGGCTTCAAACTGGGTGATATTTTCACAATGGTGAAAGATAACATTTCAGCGTACCTGATGGTCCTGGTTGGAATGATCGGCGCCGGTTTCATCGGTGGTCTGGGTGCCATCCTTTGCGTTGTCGGCATACTGGCTACCCAGGCATATAGCATGGCTGTCAACAGCCATCTGATCGGCCAGGCTTATCTGAAGGCCAAACCCGGCGCTGCATTTGAAGGGGTTCCTGCAGAACTGCAGTCCTGACCCGGAGCCAGTTTTCCGGCTGATCTACCACTAGAATAGAGAAGGGGCTGTCCCTCTGTTTCCAAGGACAGCCCTTCTTTGTATTTTTAGTATAGGTGCAAGAACAGATTGGCAGCTCCTGACCAACCCACCTCAAAATATCCGACAGGAAGGTGTATAGGCCGGTCTTAATAAAGTGATCGAAGCAAATCGCTTGCTCCAAATCCATTTTGGATACGCACCAACTTTGGTTTGCTTCGTCGCCCATTTCATTACGAGTGACTTTCTCAGGGGATTCCTCGCTTCTCGTAAAAACAGCTGGGGGGGGGGATGAGGCAAGAGGCCGCCCCATCACTCCGCTTTATCTAATAGCCCCCTCCTTGTTGCTTATCCGGTTTTCGATTCAACCTGTATTAAGGCACACCAGGAAGCAGTGTACTACTCAGATCAACATGGTAAACCCGCCAGCCGGGATAGCCTTCAATCACAAGTTGATTCGCAGCCATGCCGCGATCCAGCGCTGCCTGAAGCGGTCTCTTGGAGAAGGGAGGAGCGAGCGGCACATACAACCCATACTCCCACCACGAATCCCTCGTTTCGATAAACACCAGTGCAGGATCGCTGTCCAATTCCTCCAGCAGCCATCCGTTGTCTGCAGACATCCCATTGATCGAACCGGCTTCCAACAGCCTGGCGGGGAGATAACCGAAAACATTAATCCCTGTCAGTACAGCAAGCAATCCCGCCGCTAACCATCTGCGTGCAGGCTGCCACTTCCCCTGAGCCTGTATACCCCATCCTGCCAGCCACTCCACTCCTGCAGCAGTCAGAATACACGCCGCAGGAATGCCCTCAAAATAGTAGCGCGGCCCATACAGCCACGAACCCACCCAGTAACCCCCATAAACCAGAATCAGGTTGGCCGTAGACCCCAACAGCAGCCACTGTTTTCTGTTTCGTCGGTACGCCAACAACCCGAATGGCATCAGGATCCAGGAAAAGGAAAACCATCCGAACAGGTCCTTCGCCCCGCTTTTCAGGCTGATCCGGATATTCATCCACGCGAGCCGCAGCGAGTGGCCGCTTTCCGTAACACCCACACCCGCACCAAACCCATAACGATCGTAGGGCCACCACAGCGTGTAGAGGTTCTGCCGGGGGTCCCCGGTTAGAGCTGCCTGCCAGAGCGGCAGGATCAGGCAAAAAATCGCTGCCTGCAGGCCGATAAGCAGCACGGCCTGTCGTTCTGTACGACTCCCGCGGATAAGCAGGGTCAACCCGTGGATAAAAAAGGGCAGCGCGACTCCCACTGCAGTCAGCGGCCGGGTGACCGCCAGCAGCCCCAGGCAGCAGCCTGCTGCAGCGATCTGCATCGTGTGAACAGATCCCGCTTCAGAAAATCCTCCATCGAGAAAAAGGCCAAACCATGCAAGGCAGAACACCAGCACCAGCACAAGACTCCACAGATGCGCCATCAACGAACCAGCCAGCAGAAGAAACATCGGCGAGGACAGCAGCAAGAGAGAAGCCAGGAGGCCCAACCGCTCGTTTTTCACGCGGCTGCCCAGCCTGTACATCAGCCAGATTGCTACACCTGTCAGCAGCGGATTGACCCATCCAGCCAGCCCAAGGCGGGCACCCAGGGACAGCAAAGCCGGCCATCCGGGGGGATACTTGCCGAAGCGCTGTCCCTCATAATCGATCACGAACGGAACCAGCTGGCTTTTCGGTTCCACCGGCGAAGGCAATGAGAGTTTCCCCTGTGCCATCGTTTTTGCCTGCCATAGATAAGCGAACTCGTCTTCGATATGTGGTGTCTGACGGTAAACAAAAAGCGCGATCCCGGCCGCAGCCAGGATCGCGAGGACAGCCAACCCTCCAGCAAGAAGGTCCGCCGTTCGTTTTTTCATTTCAGGAAGGGCGTTGATCGGCGCCCACAGCCTTAAGTGCTGCCAGTGCCGCCTCATGCAGGGCGCTGTTGGAAACAAGCACACCTGTGTTGCCGAGAAGCTCAGACCCGCGTGTGAAATCAAGTTTCCTGCCCGTCAGGTCCGTCACCTTGCCGCCGGCTTCCTCAATAACAATGGACCCGGCGGCCTGGTCCCAGATTTTTTCGTGGTAATCCGGCCTTGATGGGGAAATCAGACGCAGGATGAGCTCCCCCCTGCCTGCGGCCAGCACGGCGAACTTCGCCTGGCTGTCCATCCTGACCGGTTCGTGGGTGATTCCCATCTTTTCAATAAAGATATCGATCTGGGAGACATTGGTATGGCCGGATTCGTACGAGCGCAGCACCCGTACGGTCGCCGGATCGACTCTGCTGGTCACCTGCATGCGGGCAAAGTCACTGCCCCCGGCTTCCACCACCCAGGAACCCTCACCGCGTACAGCTATCACCAGGCTGCCATCACCATCCGGATCTTCTTCCATCTTTGTGTTCAGATTGGGCATACCCAGCGCGCCGACCACGACTTCTCCTTTTTCGATCAGCGCCAGCGCAACCGCGTACTGCTGGCCGCGCAGGAACCCTTTCGTGCCGTCAATCGGGTCCAGCGTCCAGAAACGGTCCGCAGGCTCACCCGCTCCGGTATCGATCCAGGCCAACACATCGCCCCCCGACGCCTGCGGAAACACCTGCCGGACATACTTCTCAACAGCTTTGCGTTTATCAGCCTGTTCCGGCAGCTGCAGCGAATGGCTCGCTTCCTCTCCCACAAGCGGCTCATCGGGGAACTGCTCCTGCAGCATGTGGGCGATCACAGCCTGCGACGCAAAATCCGCCACCGTCACCGGAGAGCGGTCCTCTTTGGACAGTGCTTTCAGCACCATTTCCTGTTGAATTTTCTGGCACAACCGTGCAGCTTCTCCCACTGCCTGCAGCGCAAACGCTGCTTCTTTCTGATAGCTGGAAAACATACAACCTCCCACTCAGATCACCTGTGTCGATCGGCATTATAATTACATGGGCAGCCTGGTAATTCGTTCACAGTATAAGCAGGATAGTACCGCGGGAGGTGATCGCAGGCAACCCTGGAATTCACTGAACCGCAGATTTCTCAGATTGCGCTATCAGCGGCACCAATAGCGGCACTGATTACGCTGAGTGATACATTCTCCAGCATCCTTCCCCCGTTTCTTTCATCCTGCCGAGAAACTTTAGGGGTCCAAAATTACTGGGATAAGAGGCTCTTCGCACTTCCATGCAGGTTGTCAGTTTCATTATCTATTGCTCAGCCCTTCTGGTGCCTTGTCTGTCTAAAAAGACAGAAGTTTTTTATGTGAGTGCCTGATTACCTTCCTTCTCGTTTTAAACAAGATCCCTGAAGACCGGATGGCGCGACGGTTTTGTATCCAACCCCGGCCACTTCTCAGCGTACATGCAGATCAGGCAGAATGCAGAGCGGGCCTGTACTACCCCCAACAAAAACCCACTCCAGTTTCATATTCGATATTCCTGCCGGGTATTCCAGCAGGTGAAGTTGAAATACGGCTGCAGTCAATCCCGGGAAGCAATCTTGCGTTGATAGATAATCCCTTTAGCTTCAGGTTCAAAACTCACATCATTCACTACTGCTGCAGTTCCGGGGATACTTTCTGAGGATATGCCGCAGCGCAGAAAAAAAATACGATAAAAAGAGCATGGGGGGGGTATAGTAGAAAGCCTGGATATTATCCAAATAACAGGATTACACTCAAATTTTGTGATCTGAAGGAAAAAAACTCCATTTGCCGTACCTGTCCGTATCAGCTGAACCTCTTCAGGCAGTATTGGAAGCAAAGATGGTCCAGCTGTATCGACTCACCGCACAAGCAGATAGAACGCCACACCGAAAAGGGCAATGCTCGATGTAACCGTAAAGAACAACCCCACCGACAGCAGCCACACGAGCCAGCCGGGTTGTGATCGTGCAGGCGCAGCAACCTGTATGGAACCACTCTCAACTGATGATGTCATTCCCCCGGAGCGCAGCAGCAGGAAAAGGCTCGATATCAACACCAGCGCAAGCAGCGCGCTGAATCCGAACATCAACCCCAGCCGGATTACACCCTCCGAGGTCAACCGCAGCAGCAGCTTATCGAAATGCGGCGGGCTGATGTACGACAACGCCAGTGCGGCAACAGCCATACCCAGCAGCAGAATACTTGGCACCAGGATAACCAGCACCAGGCTGCGGCTGAATTTTACAACTGCATCCCCCGCCATCCGGCGCTTCCCTGTTTTCCGGCGAAAGGTAATCAGATTGGTGACAACCAGCAGTGCCGGCACCACTACAAACAGCAGACCCAGCGGTGCAAAGGGCAGCAGCTTTTCTATATAACGCGTCCCCGGCAGTGGTTCGATAAAGGCCTCAAACCTGACAGGCGAAACAAACGAAAGCAGCAGCCCCGCTGTGGCAGCCAGCAGAGCGGGTACTCCCAACACCAGCCCGGCTCGTGCCGCAAACTGCACCAGCAGAGGGTTCTCACTGGCAGGCTTATCCGTCCGGTCTGGCCTTCCCCCTTCACGGGCATACAACACGGCCAGCAGAACCACCGCAAACAATGCCGAAGGCGCAAAAAACAGCAGACTGCGCAGAATCGTCTCGCCAGGCAGCCGTGCCAACAAACGGTTGAACCGTCCCGGGGATACATAGAAAAGCACCATGGCCGCAATGGAACCCAGCAGCCCCGGCACCGCCGGCACCAGCACCAGAAAAGCAGCCAGACGCGAAAGCGATGCCCGTTTCCCCACCTGAACATCTCCTGTTCCGGTCTCCGGTGAATCCACCGGACCTGTACTATCAGATACTTCTGTTGGATCTGTTGGATTAATCGTGTCCATAAAAGTTATTCCAGACTGTCAAAACGACAAATACTTGTTTCGTGTGTACATTTATTAAAACGAAGGCCTCAACCGTAACAGGCCTGTCCGCAGGGTATTCCAACACAATACCTGTATCGGGTTGTTTCCACGTTTCTACCCAGTCTCTTTCCTGCTGACAGGCGGTTTTAACGTCTTATGGTGCCAGAGTCACAACCACGCTTGTCACATGGCCTACACCGTCAAAGACAGGCAGTGTATCCACCACCGACACCCGTCCCGGCCCTTCCAGGGAAACATTGTACTCGACTTCAACCGAAAAAGTTCCCATTTCCCCGGGTTCCTGTGCGCTTGTCATGCACGGCGTAAAACCCACCCGCGCACCGCCGGCATCATAGACCTCAACCACCAGCGAATTCTCGAAACTTGCCAGCCCATATCCTTCCACCAGCACCCGGCCGCCCCGGATCGTTTCTCCCGGCGCCGGACGGAAAATCTGCAGGCGCTCTTCTGCAAGCCCCGCCTGCGACAGTACCTCATCCCCACCGGGCAGCAGGGTTACTCCAACGGAAGCCAGATGCACAACCCCGCCGTCCCGCGCACTTATATCCAGAATCTGAACCAGGACATTCTCCGCCTCCGTCACAGAAAAGGGCAGGTCAGCACCAAAGGGGCCGCGCTGCCCCATATCTGCTGCTATCTGTATCGGCTGATCTATCAGCAGCGAGCCGTCCGTCCGCAAAACACGCGCCAGCAGCGTCTGTTCGAATGTGGGATCAGCCCAACCGGTCACGTGAAGCGGACTGAGAACGCGGGAGCCGGGGCCGGGTTCCAGGATCAGAATAGCCTCCTGTGCAGCGGCCCCAGGAGCGGTCTGTTCATTCCCGGCTGGAAGCGCGGAATCCTGCGCCGCCGGTTCCAGGCCAGGCAGCGAACCGGCTTCTGTCGCCAGAATCGGTGTTTTCACCGGAGCCTGTGCCGGCGCCTGCAGCGGAGCCAATAGTGCTTCCACCGAACTGCAGGCCAGCAGCAAAATCAAACCCGCAAGAATAAGCAGACCAGTTTTTATCCTCATGATCTTTCTCCAACTCAAGTCTAACTGCATCGCAGTGATTTGACATCAGAACGTATGTTCTATATAATAGGGACAGGCAGCAAACACCCGCCCCGGCAGGCAAACCCAGCGAAAACCCGGTGAGAGGAAAGCAGACACAATGACCATGTGGTTCCATCACAACCAGCCAGCAGCGCAGCCCGGCATCTTTGTCCGCTCAGCAGACAAAGCGGCACTGGTGCTGGAACTCGCGCCGGACATGGCGGCCGGTATTCGCCGGATCGCACACCACCGCGGTGTAACGACGGAAGAGGTGCTGCAGGATCTGCTGCAGCGCGGCCTGCAGCATGAGCAGCAGCGTGCCCGCACCCACAGCCGGTTCGCTGCGCTCACTGCGCGCGAGCGCCAGGTGGCCGGCCTGGCCGGGAACGGCTGCACAAACGGTGAAATTGCGGAAGCGCTCGTGATCTCGCCGGAAACGGTTAAAACCCACATCCGCCACATCCTCGCCAAGCTGGATCTGGAAAGCAAACTGGAGCTGCGTCTGCTGCTGCAGGATTGACCTGCATTCCATCGATACATGCAACATACTTTTTACATAAACCTCATTATTGACGATTGTCACACAGAATACAGGACATCCTGCCCTCTTTGTGAATTCCTTCACTAGTTATACTTATGCTATGTATCACCTGAGTGCCAACTATATGCACCGGGATTGAAAAATAAAAATTTAATTTAGACCGCCCAAGAGCGGGAATAAGGAGAAAGTAACATGGCATCAAAGAGTTGGCCTGAATTTCATCAGGAAGTTGTCGAAATGATGGGGCAGTATGGCAAGGAAGCCCCCAAGACCATGGAAGCGTTTGCCGCACTGCACAAGCTGGGCGCAAGCGACTCGGCAATTTCTGCAAAGACCAAGGAACTGATTGCACTTGGTATTGGTATTGCTGTTCGCTGTGAAGGTTGTATCGCTTTCCATGTGCATGACGCAATGAAAGCCGGCGCCACCAAGAAAGAAATTGTCGATACGATCGGCGTTGCTATCCTTATGGGTGGCGGGCCAGCCGTTATGTACGGAACCAAGGCGCTGGAAGCCATCGAGCAGTTCGAGAACAACGGCAAGTAACTTCCACACCGTTTCTGAAAACGTATAGAGGCTGTCTGAAAAGGCAGCCTCTTCTTTTATATAACTTCAAGATGGTTTTTGGCTTCGTTTAAGACCGATAATGATCCATCAGACGAATGCCGGTTAATGATTAGTCCGGTTTTGTACATAATTAAGGAAAACGCCAGTATCCAAAGAAGTTGAATGATTGATGATGGTGATCGCGGCAGCTTCCTTCTGAATCCATTATCAGCTCCGGCTGGTGATAAAACCAGTATAATAAATTGTAAAACATCTCAACAGCTTTAACCAGATCAAAGAGGAAGCAGGCCATGTTCGTTTTTCTAAAGAAATATGAAAAAGTGATTATTCTGATACTCAGCGGAATGATGGCCCTCGTCTTGGGGCTCTCTACGCTGGATCTCGGTTGGTTGATTTTTCAGGACATCATCAAACCTCCGATGTTCCTGCTCAGTGTCGATGAACTGCTGGAGATCTTTGGCCTGTTCATGCTTGTCGTGATCGGGATCGAGCTGCTGGAAACCATCATGAAAACCTACCTGCTGCCGGGGCAGGCGCACTATGAAGTCGTTCTTTCTGTGGCAATCATCGCCATTGCCCGAAAAGTAATCATTCTGGACCTAAAAAAAACAGAAAGCCTGAGCCTGATCGGAATCGCCACGATCATCATTGCGCTCACCGTTGGGTACTATTTAATGAAGCGCTGCCAGAAAGAGAAAAGCGATAGGGGAAAGATCCCGGCTGATACCAAGTCAGCGGAGCAGAGGCCCTGTACCGACGATTAGTGCCTCCACGGTACAGAGCTGTAGATCAAATCAGGAATAAACAGAGGGCAGCTTTACATGACCTCTGCAGGCCGCTCCTCGATTCGCAAACAGTGAACAGCCTGCAGGGGACAGTATATATGGAGCAGCCCGCTCGTTTGGGCTGAACTTTGCCAGGGGGTTACACCGCCCTCGTATACACCCGGTGGATCTTGCGCGGCTTGCCGCCCATCCCTGTCAGGTCACGACTCATCATCACCGCCGTCTCAGCTACCTGGCAAAGATCAGCATCATCAAAACCGGCATCGCGAATGGTCTTTTCCAGCTCGGAGTACATCATCGCATTCCCGCCAAGACCCTGGTATTCCGGCAGGATCCCCATTCCGTTGATGGCCACCAGTTTTGTACGCTTGAACTCAAGCAGAAGGTCAATGATCGACCACGGCAGCAGACGGCCGTTTGCCCTGCGCAGTGCATTGGAAACATCGGGAAAAGCCAGGATAAAGCCGATTATTTCTTCCCCGCGGGAAATAATCTTGATCAGCTTCGGGTCTGCTACCATCAGCGCATCGTTGATGGCAAAATCAAGTTCGTTCTGTGTGAGCGGATAGTACTCCCAGTTGTGTATAAAAGTATCGTTGTATACCTCGCCTATTTTCTTGCCCCAGGACAGCAATTCCTTTTTTGTCTTGGGCTGATGAACACTGATATTGCTGCGCTTCATCGCCCGTTCGGAAATGCGGTGAATCCTGTCTGGTATCTGAAAGCTCTTGATGTCTAGATAGCGGGTGATGAAATCCACTTCCTTGGTGAACCCCATCCGTTCCATGTAATCGCCGTAATAAGACGGGTTGTATTTCATCATCGTCATCGAAGGGGGATACTCGAACCCCTCCACCAGCAGGCCATAGCCGTCAAACGAGCTTAATCCCTTTTCCCCTACCAGACTGGTGAGGCCGCGGGCGTGTGCCCAATCTGCTGCAGCGGTAAACAGTTTTTCTGCAACCTCATACGATTCAATACTCTCGAAGAAGTAGAACTGGGCCTGCTTTTTGTTCTGATACTTGTTGAAGGGTTTATTCTCCAGCACACCAAGGCGTCCGACCACCGCCCCATCCTTTCGCGCTATGAAAAAAGCCGCCTCGGAGTGCTCATAAAAAGGGTGCTTGGCGGGGTTAAGCATGGTTTTAATGTCACTGCGTATCGGTGGAACCCATAATGGGTTATCTTTATAAAGCCTGAATGGAAAGTCTATAAAATCACGGACATCTGTCTTTAAATCAAGGTTAAGTTTTACAATTTCTATCATCAGGTCCCTCTCTGGTAAAATGTTCGGATCAGTCAGCCATGATCCGTTACCGGCAATAAATCAGACAACGTGGAGGAAAAGCCCGGACATGTTCTCGTATCTTCTTCGTTGGGCAGTATACGCCCTTTTTAAATTACTTTCCAGATTTCATGTGGAGGGCAAGGAAAACATTCCCAAACAGGGCCCTGCCATCGTAGTGCTCAACCATATGAGCTATGTTGATTCGGTAATGTTATTCTCCCTGATTGGGAGCCCAAAAGTGTCCGCCTGGGTTGCGGCCGATTACCGTAAAAATCTCTTCTTCGGCCTGATCGCCCGGATGGGGCGTGCCGTTTTTATCCGGCGGGGCGAAGTGGACCGTGAAGCACTGGATATGGCCATAGAGCATCTTAACAACGGTGGTATCTTCGGCGTGGCACCCGAAGGAACCCGCAGTAAAACCGGTTCTCTACAGCGCGCCAAAACCGGGGCGGCCTTCCTGGCCAGTCAATCCGGTGCACCACTGATTCCGGTCGCCGTATCCGGCACAGAAAATTTCTTTCAAGACCTAAAACACTTCAAAAGACCACTGGTTACGTTCCGCTTCGGGCCTGCGTTCACACTGCCCTCACCTGATTCTACACAGCAGCAGAATCTGCGCCAGCGCACCCGGCTGCTGCGTGAACAGACGGATGAAATCATGTGCCACATTGCCGGGATGCTGCCGGAACACTATCACGGCTATTATACCGATCACCCCCTGTTGAAGCCCTGATTGTGCAACCTGCGCTGCGGATAACGTTGCTGATTACGCGGATGGATACATTGTAGTCGGGGTGAACTATTGCTCCTGAGTCTGAATAGTCATGGAAGTCTGGTGAGACCACCCC
>JAFGNH010000167.1 GCA_016927115.1 Anaerolineales bacterium
TCCGGTTTCAGCCTGGCCTTCGACCGGGTAGGGCAGATTGATCGGTGTGGCGCTGATACCCTCGCCCGGGGAGGAGGCGCCCTGACTGTCTTGAACCACTTCATCAGTGAAGGGACAGGGACCATGATCGGGTTCATCGCTGACCCGGTCCATAGTCACAGTACTGGTTTCAGAAATGTTTTCCCTCGGATCGGGCGTGTTGATCGGTGTTGCGCTGACTTCGCCGCGGGAAGCGGCCGGCCCGGTTTCGGCCTCAGTCATCAGCTCCGAGCCATCATCCGAACTGGTTGAAGCGCTGGTGGTCTCCGCCAGTGTATTATTAATAGTGGCTGTCAGAGCTGTCTCAATTGCTTCAGCAGTATTGAAGTTTTGGGTCTGCTCGACGCGGGTGTCGGGATTGAGGGTGGAATCCTCAAGGGCAGGATTTTCTTTCTGCTCTGTGTTCTCTTTTATTTCGGGGGTTGTATCGCGAGATTCAAAAGTCTCATCAGACATGGCAATGCACTCCTTTCGGGCACTTTAAACGGTTACTTCCGACGGAGGTGAAGAGGGAGTGCGTATTGCTGTGTAGGATGATCGCTCACCTGTGATGTAAATTGTTGAAACTATCATACAGGAAGGGAAAGGGGTGTGTCAAGCGCGCAACTGGTCTGAACAAGGCAGAAAGCATAAAGAATACGTTAAAACCCCAAAAACAGGGTTGGATAATGAGATTTGAGTCTTCCCTGACCTGCAAGGCGACATACGAAAAAGGATTTTTTCTGTACAGACGTTCACTTTTCATACGAGTGTTAATGAGAAATACTTGCCGTGTTTATCGAGTTTTTATTACAGCTATACGTGATTTAGATGATGATAGTAGTTATGAACTCATTGCGCGCCTTATTCAAACGGGTTGATTGTGAGGGTGACAGAAAATGAAGCCATCCAGGATAATGAGCCTTGCTCTGCTATTGATGGTTTTCTTCTTTACACCTGCTTTTCAACTGCGGCAGGATTCGAAACAGATCTATTATGAAGATTTTGAGGGTTTTAATCGAGAAAACCAGCTCGAGCGGGTTTTTGCGGTCTGGGAAGATGGGGCGGTGATGGAGGTTTCGATAGCAGGGCTGGAACCTGTTCAGGATAATCAGAGTCTGTTTGTCAGGATACTTTCTCCCCATCCTCAAACAGGTGTTTTAAACGGATCCTTCTACCATGTTCTGGCCGGTTCAGACAGGGATTGGAGAACTGCATCGAGTATTCAATTCCGGGTTGCCAATCCTGAAGAAGATTCGCTGTCACTGTCCTTCAATTTCAAGGAAGAGTACAACGAATACTGGGCAGTGGGTGAAAGTGGCGTTTATTACCTGGAGCAGGCAGAAGGTGCGCTACTGCAGCGCGAAATCTGGTACGGAAACCTGCTCATCCCCGGACGGTTTGATGGGATTGTGCAGGTTCCGATGTACTACTTTGTTGTGCCCGAGTGGAACACTGCGCGTGGCGATGAGGTGCTTGACTTGAGCCGGATCGAATCCTATGCGTTCGGGGTCAATGCGAGCAGCGAAGTCAGACGTAGTTTTTACCTTGATGATATTCAAGTGCTTTCGGGTACAGAATTCGCAAGGCTAGATATCCACGGTGCAGCGGATATTCAGGCTCCGTTCAGTGGAGAACATCGGGAGCAATTTGTCGCATTGCTGGGGGATCTTGCGCAGGGTTCTGTAGAACCAGTCGCTGCGGCCTGGGAAATTCTTGAATCACCAGACCCGGCGATACACGTGGATCAAGAGGGGTGGCTAATGCTGCCGGCAGGTGTGCAGGGAGGTGAGCTGACACTGCAGGCAAGCTGGCAGAAAAACGATATGGTCCTGGCAAATACATACCGGGTTGTTATTCATTCAACCATATCTCCGGTGGATAGGTCTTCAGACTCTGAATCAGCTGCACATACCGAAACTGAAGAAATATCTTCGGATGTGGATGAGGATTATGAAGCATTTTCCCGGGAGTTTGAGGTATGGGCAAGGGAAAACCGGTCACAGTACGTTTTCCTCGCAGTTGGAGCTGTACTGATTGTCCTCTTTCTGCTCTCTGTCCTGCAGGGCAAAGTGAAGTAGGCGGAGACAGAGATTATGCTGGGAACTGCATTTGACCTTCGCATTGTAGCCAACAAGCTGCTGCTGCTGGCTGCGGTGCTGATTGTGCTGGTGGTATTTGCGTTACTGGTTCGCAGACGGCGTTCGTTGATCAGGTATTTTATCGGATTGGCGATATTACTCCAGGTTATTTATATGACCTGGCGCGTGCTGTATACAGTGCCAACCTTTAACGCCGTCAGTCTTTTCTTTGGTCTCCTGCTTTTCCTGGCGGAATTTGCCGCACTGCTGCAGTCAACCACTCATCGTTTGATGTTCATGAAGGATCATACACAGCAGGTTAAAACACTGGCGGACCTGGAAGAGCTGCCGATAGTGGATATCCTGATCGCTACCTACAATGAACCGATAAAGATATTGCGGAACACCGTTGCCGCCGCGGTGAGTCAGGATTATCCGGCTGATAGATTTACCGTGTACATCTGTGATGATGGGGGGCGTGAGGAAGTACGGCGGCTGGCAGAAGAATGCGGAGCGGTTTGGTCCATACGGGAAAACCATAATCACGCTAAAGCGGGCAACCTCAATCACTGTCTGCGCACGCACGCTCGCGGGGACTTATTTGTAGTGCTTGATGCAGACATGATCGCACGTTCCAATTTCCTGGAAAGGACCGTGGGCTATTTTTGCGACCCGGAGATGGCGCTCGTGCAGGCACCGCAGGTGTTCTATAACCCGGACCCGTTCCAGAATAATCTGCAGTTGTACGGAGCCATACCCAATGAGCAGGATTTTTTCATGCGTGAAGTGCTCACCCGCCGCAGCGCTTTCAACGCTGTATTGAATGTAGGCAGCAATGCAGTATTCCGACGGTCGGCGATCGATGCGATCGGCTTGATCCCCGTGGGAACCATCACTGAAGACATGGCAACAAGTATGCTTCTGCAGGCAAGGGGATATAAGACCATCTTTGTCAATGAAACCCTGGCGATGGGACTCTCGCCGGATACTTTTTCGGATTACGTCATCCAGCGTGATCGCTGGTGCCGGGGAAATATCCAGGTGATGAAAAAGTGGAATCCGCTGCGGCTGCCCGGCCTCAGCTTCATGCAGCGCCTGATCTATTTTGATGGTGTGCTGTACTGGTTCTTTGGGCTGCAGAAGATTATTTACTATGTTGGGCCGATGCTGTTCCTGCTGATCGGCGTACCGGTATATTACGCCAATGTATTCACAATGCTGCTCTTCTTTGTGCCCATGTATTACAGTTCATCGTTGATCTTCACCTTGTTTGATCATCAGAACCGTACCTTTTCCTGGGCACATATTTACGAAAGTGCTCTGGCACCTTATCTGTCACTCTCTGCAGTGTCGGAACTTTTTTTCTCCCAGAAAAGCAAGTTTTCCGTTACACCGAAAGGCAGCGCTGAAGAATCCTCTCACTTTGCACTGCGGGTGGCTGTTCCACATCTGATTCTGGCCGGCTTCAGTATCTGGGCGCTGGCTGCAGGTATTCAGAAAATGCTGACTGATGTTAATTATATGATCCCGGTCTACCTGGTGAACCTGTTCTGGCTTTTGTACAACCTCATGGGAATAATGATCGCGATTATTGTATGCTTCGAGAAGCAGCGCGTCCGTACGGAGGAGCGTTTCCTGATAGAGGACAGCCTCATGATACAGGTGGAAGGAGAAGCGCCAGTACCAGCAAACATCATCGATATCTCTTTTACAAGCATTGCTGTTGAGCCCCAGGTGGTAAAAACAAACCCAGATTCATGGGTAGGTAAACAGGCAAGACTTGTCTTTCACGGGTTCGATCTGAGCCTGAACGCAAAAGTACTCCGCAGCCGAAGCTGGGGCAAGAGAATTATCCTGATGTACAACGAATTGACTATCAAGCAGCATATCGCACTGGTAAAGTATATTTTCAGCTATCAGAAGGCTGGTTTTGGGGCATTCACTTCGAGCAGCACCAGGACGCTGGTCACATTAAAAGATATCATACAGAAGTGGTGGCGTGTGTTTGTCCTCAAACGCTGATCTTCTCACGGATCATCATTCCGATTTGAGATTTAACTAGCGCAGGGAATGGTTCCTTCTTCCTGTCCGCCGGGATTTTCAGGCACAATCTTGAAATCCATGGTATTTTGGTTTGTATACTGAAATCTTGGAGGCAGTTTTTTTGCCATGAAACCCTCTGCAGCTGCTGCGGGGGCGGCCTTGGCGTATCGGGTTTATAGAATGCGCAGCAGGAACTTTCTCTCACGGAAATCCGTCTTAATAACGAAGTTTGTCTGAACTCCGGGAGGGAGTATTATGAAAACGAAGACTGCTTGGATTATCCTGGTGGTGCTGGCTTTCTGCCTGGCTGACTGCAGCGGGCCAATTGGGACAACTCAGCCGGAGCCCACGGTGGAGAACAGGAGAGAATCGGATATGGAAAGGGATACTGTTGCAGATGTATCAGCCGACGCCAGTGAACAACTGGTTCAAGGGAACGAGCGTTTTGCGTTTGACCTGTACAAGTCGCTTCAATCCACGGAAGGGAATCTTTTCTTCTCGCCGTACAGCATATCGCTGGCCCTGGCGATGACATACGCCGGCGCAGAGGGCGATACTGCACAGCAAATGGCAGAGGTGATGCATTTTTCGCTGCCGCAGGCGGACCTTCATCCGGCTTTCAACATGCTCGATTTGGAACTCGCTTCCCGCGGGGAGGGAGCTCAGGGCCGCGATGGGGAGGGATTCCGCCTGCATGTTGTCAATGCATTGTGGGGTCAGCAGGGCTATAGTTACCTGACGGGATTTCTCGATAGCCTTTCCCGAAATTACGGGGCAGGGATGAATTTTGTCGATTATGCAGGAGACAGTGAGGCTGCCAGACAGGAAATCAATGCCTGGGTTGAAGGACAGACTGAAGACCGGATACAGGAACTGATCGGGAAGGGATTGCTCGACGAACTTACCAGGTTGGTGCTGACCAATGCAGTCTATTTCAATGCGGCATGGATGTCCCCGTTTGACAGTGGGAATACAGTAGACGGTGGTTTTAATCTGCTTGATAACACACAGGTACCGGTTCCGATGATGCAGCAGGTGGCTGATTTCCGTTATGCAGCCAAGGACGGCTGGCAGGCCGTGGAACTGCCGTATATTGGGGGTGAACTCTCCATGTTGATCCTGCTGCCGGATGGGGATCAACTTGAACAGTTTGAAGCTTCTCTATACCCCGATGTGTTTGAAGACATGATCTCCAGGCTGTCGATCCGGAATATTGCTCTCAAGATACCCGTCTTTGAGACCAGTTCTGCCTTCAGCCTGTCACAGACACTGCAGCAGATGGGTATGACGGATGCCTTTACAGAGGACGCGGATTTTTCCGGGATGGATGGTACACGGGAGTTATTTATCAGTGCGGTTCTGCACAAGGCGTTTATTTCGGTAGATGAATCCGGTACGGAAGCGGCAGCTGCAACCGCGGTTGTGATGAGTCTGAAAGCAGTGATGGACCCGCCGCTGGAAGTCTCGGTGGACCGGCCGTTTCTGTTTCTGATACGCGACAATCCGACCGGGACGATTCTATTTATGGGGAGAATACTGGATCCGACAGGTTAGGACTGTTTTATCCCGGCAACGCCCGGAATGGCCCA
>JAFGNH010000168.1 GCA_016927115.1 Anaerolineales bacterium
CATTCGGGGTACGGGCAGGTTCCAGGGAATCTATCCGGGAAATAATCCTGTGCAGCTGATGGGAACGTTTTTCGAGAATCCTTTTGTCCCTGCCCCTATCGATCTTATTCGGGGTCCGGGCAGGTTCCAGGGAATCTACCCGGGAAATAATCCTGTGCAGCTGATGGGAACGTTTTTCGAGAATCCTTTTGAACCTGCCCCTAACGACCTCATTCGGCACAATCCCCAATTTCTCCTAGGACTAATTTACCCCTACCTTCAGGGCCTTCTTCCCTATATGCTGTAATTGTATCTGAGGGGTATTGCTTACAGGGGACCAACCATCACCTAAATCTGTTCTATATTCACTTGTACGTATTTATCACGGGGGAGTATTCGGTTGCTGGGGCGTACAACCGGGGGATCTACGGATGAAAGTGGGGAGAGTATTGGATATAAGGGGAGTTCAAATGGGGGCACAGGTTTATGATTCGGCTGCAAGGGCGAAACCAGCGCTTCATGAGTTTTTACAATTGTTCCGTTATCGTGATTTGATCCTGGAACTGATCTCACGCAGCATCAAAACGCGCTACAAGCGGTCTCTTCTCGGTGTGGCGTGGACAATGGTTTCTCCTCTATTGAGTATGCTGGTTCTCACTCTCGTGTTTTCGCACCTGTTCCGTTTTCAGATAGAGGATTATGCATTATATGTGCTGTCGGGGTTATTGACCTGGAATTTTTTTGCACAATCAACTACGGCAGCACTTAACGATTTGATCTGGAGCGGTGGATTGATCAACCGGATTTACTTCCCTGCTTCCGTATTTTCTGCCGCTGCAATCGGTACCGGTCTGGTCAACCTCGCACTGGCTCTGGTGCCATACATGCTGATCACGCTGATCCTGGGAGCGGAGCTCCATTCCACCATGCTGCTGCTGCCCATTCCGGTTCTGGGAGTCGGTGTTTTTACTCTCGGTGTTGGGTTAGCCGTTTCATCCGCCGCGGTACGGTTCCAGGATGTTTTACCCATGTATGAAGTGATCCTGGGGGCGTGGATGTATCTTACACCGGTTTTCTATCCGATAGATGCGGTTCCTCCTCAGCTTGTTTTCCTGTTTCGCTGGAATCCAATGTTTTATTACGTGGACATCTTTCGTTCGCTTGTGTATCTGGGGGAAATTCCCTCAAAGCTATCGATGCTGTCGGGTACAGGTTTTGCGATGCTGTCGTTCCTGCTTGGGTGGTTCCTGTTCAATCGAAAGGCGAGAGAGTATGCAGCTTATCTCTGAACCGATTTCCTGCGGACTTTCCAAGGAATATGCTGCTGTGCGGTTGGATGGCGTTTCGCTGCACTACCATGTTCCCCGGGAACGAATGGCTAGTATCAAGGAATACGCAATTCGCAAAATCAAGGGCAGGCTGGAATATTCACTGCTGCGGGCTCTTGATTCTATCAACCTGGAGATCTTTCCGGGTGAGGTGTTTGGTATCGTAGGCGCCAATGGTGCAGGGAAAAGCACCCTATTGAAAATAATTGCCGGGGTACTGCAGCCTGGCAAAGGGCGTGTCCGTGTGAACGGATCAGTTGCGCCGCTTCTGGAGCTGGGGGCAGGGTTTCATCCTGAGCTAACCGGAAGGGAAAATGTATTTCTATACGGAGCACTCCTCGGTTATTCCCGTCAGCAGATGAGATCCTGCTTTGATTCGATTGTGGATTTTTCTGAGCTGTATGATTTTATCGAAGCCCCGCTGCGGACATATTCCACAGGAATGGCAGCGCGGTTGGCCTTTGCGGTTGCTACTGTACACTTCGCGGAAGTGCTGCTAATAGATGAAGTGCTTTCCGTCGGGGACATGGCTTTCCAGAAGAAGTGCCAGCAGCGTATTGAACAGTTCCGCACTCAAGGAGCAGCAGTTGTGTTTGTGTCTCATTCGGCAGAAAAAGTGACCGAATTATGCCGACGAGCCGGCTGGATATCACATGGCAGGCTGCAGCTTGTGGGGGAAGCCTGCAAAGTTGTGCTTGCTTACCAGCAGCAATGTGAACTGCCAATTCAGGTATCACTCGAGGAAGCACACTGTTTACTCTGTGAAGGGGGATGATTAAAGATGGCGCACGTTACTTTCTATTGTCCGGACAGGCACATCAGCTACGACGGGCATACGCCGTACAGGACTGGTGTGGGTGGAGGAGTTACGGCCCGGGTCCGTATGGCGAATGCACTGGCAAGAGCGGGGCATCATGTACGGGTGGTTGCTAATACACCCCGGCGCACGTCCATTACTGGTGTGGAGTATGCTCCGCTTGATTCTATCTCTTCGATCCAGACAGATGTATTAATCTTAAACACCTCCGGCGATAAACTGGATTTGAGGCCAATCCGTTCGCTGGAGGTGTCTGCCGGACTCAGGCTGCTCTGGGGTTCCGGTGTTCAGCCGCCAGCAGGTCTGGAAAGCATACCGATTGATCTGGTATATGCGAAGAGTAATTTTCTTCTGGGCGTAGTCACCAGGAACTGGGGGGTAGCACCGCAGCATGTCTTTGTGAGCTACAACGGTTTTGATGAGCCCACTTTTCGAAGAGCCGAGATAAAAAAACCGGAGCGGGATCCATATCGGTTGATCTATTTTTCACACCCCTCCAAGGGATTGGATGCTGCTGCAGCGGTTTTGAAAAAATTGCGGAAGGTAGAACCACGCTTCCACCTGGCTGTTTTCGGGGGAGACGGGCTATGGGGTTGTGCAGACAGGCGCAGTTACGAGGAGGCTGGAATGTTTTACCACGGCCTGGTCGGACAGGAACGCCTTGCTGAAGAACTGTTGAAAAGCTCCTATGCACTGAGTCTGCAGGCAAGGGAGGAACCGTTCGGCATGGTCGTGACTGAATCTATGAGAGCTGGTTGTGTTGTACTGGCCAGTGCTGTGGGGGCTTATCCTGAACTGATCCGTGATGGGGAGGATGGGTTTTTGATCCGTGGTTCACACAGATCGAATGCGGTTGTGAAGCAGGCTGCAAGAACCATTCTGCAACTCCATCAGGAGCCTGCAGAACGACTGCGGCTGCAGCATCGGGCGCAGGATCTTCTGTGGGATAGCGATACCATGGCAGCTGCCTGGGCCGAGCACTGGAACTGGTGGTTCCAGGGAAAACATACAGTGGGCAGGAGGAGCGGGAGTTCTCAAGGAGTATGCCCAAACTGCCAGGGGGAACAGCTGCAGCTTGTGGATGGGCTTCATTGTCTGCGGTGCGGCTTGTATACGCCCCGCCAGGAACTGACATTCGTGCAGCAGATCTATGAACGCCAGCTCGCATATTTGACCTATGGCAGGACAAGAAAATGCATCAGCAGCACAGGAGTTTAATGCCTGGATCTTGAGCGTGTTTGATTTGTGGAATCGTATGGGGGTGACCATGGAAAACGGGAAGAAAGTATTTATATCCGGTTATTTCGGCCGGGGAAATACGGGGGATGAAATTCTGCTGTCAGGCATGCTTTATTCCCTGCGCGAAATCAAACCGGATCTGCAGTTTTATGTGACTTCAGGAGACCCGGCAGAGACAGAGGTATATCACAACGTAAAAGCTGTGCCTTTCTGGGATATGCCTGCGATAGCTGACGCGGTTATGGGGAGTTCGCTGGTGATTGTGGGCGGTGGCGGCCTGTTTCAGGATTACTGGGGTGTGGATCTGTCCAGCTATCTGACCATGCGGGCCGGAGGGATTACTGAGTATGGAACACCGCTTCTGCTGGCAGCTGCAGCAGGGATTCCCAGTATGCTGTACAGCGTGGGGGTCGGCCCGCTGCAAACACAGCAGGGTATACACGAAATGCAGCGGCTGGCCGGTCTGGTGGATGTTTTAGCGGTGAGGGATGAACAATCACGACTCCTGTTGGGTGCATTGGGATATGACCACAGCAGGATTATGGTAGATCCTGACCCGGCTTTCTTTTACAAGGAACGGCGGGAAAAACCGAATCTCGGAGAGGATCTGTCCAGGCCGGTACTGGGTGTTTCCCTGCGCAGCTGGGATCTGTCCATTACGCAGGAGAAGTGGCAGGCGGCAGTTGCCTCTGCGCTTGACACTTTTCTTATCGAAACAGATGGAACGGTGGTCTTTGTTCCATTCCAGGAGAACGGGATCGAACTTGAAAATGACAGGCTGGCCTGTACCGCTGTGCAGCAGAGGATGCAGGCGGGGGATCGATGCCGTCAAATCTCTGTGCTGTCGGACCCGTTCAGCCGTTTTGCCTGCCTGCAGCAGTGTGAGATTGTCCTGGGAATGCGTATGCATGCTGTGCTGGCTGCGCTTTCTGCGAGTGTGCCCGTTGTGGGGTTGGCCTATGATGAGAAGGTTACGGCTCTGCTTTCTCAAGCGGGCCTGGAGAACTATGCAGTCCCATTGGAGCAAACCGGCCCGGATTGTCTGGCAGAGAACCTGCTCCGTGCCTGGAATAAGCGCGACAGGCTGGTTCCTGCGATGAGAGGCTGGAATGAACACATCCAGCAGCAGGGTTCATGGAGCGCCAGGAAAGCAATCCAGCTGCTGCAATCACAATCTTCTATCAAAGAGGATAGCGGGTTCTGTCGGGGGCTTCTGTTGCAGCAGATTTATACTTCTGCATCCCTGGAACGGGAGCGGATCCAGCTTGATCTTGCGATGGAGCAAAAAACGAGAGAGCTGGAGGATATCAAGGGGGTGGTTGCAGAGTTGGAGCATTTATTTATGCATGAAAATGCTTCGCTGACGAAGCAGGTTCAGCAGCTGATGGAGGCACATCGGACAGTCAGCCGGCAAACTGTGGAGCTGCAGGATGACCTTGTCCTTGCTGTTGAACAAGCAGAAAAGGCAAAAACAGCGCTGCAGCAAGTACAGGAATCACGCGGTTTCAGAATCCTGGCATGGTTCTGGCGGATGCTCTGGGTACTGCGGAGACCACGATCGTTGATATGGATTTTACGCCCGAAGATCCGTTCCTGGCGTATGAAAGTGGGGGGAGTAATGCAACGGTATTTCGGATGTGGGCTGCAGCGGCTGTTGCTAGCCAGCCCGGTCTGGTTCCGGCAGCTGAATCTGCTGCGCTCGAAATCCTTGCAGCAGTCGGTCTACTCTGATGTAGTGCTGTACACAGATTCAGAGGAGATCTTTCCCGGGTATACAAACCGCCGGAAGCTGACTTTACCGTTGGAGAATAAGGTCAGGGTGAGCTGGATTACCACCGTAAAGAACGAAGATTCGAATGCGAGGCAGTGGCTGCAGCAGCTTGAACAGCAGACCCGGCTGCCGGATGAGATTCTGGTTCTCGACGGCGGGTCAACGGATGGGACACTGCAGATCCTGCAGTCGTATGCAGCTGGTAGTACGCTTCCATTGCGAGTGATCTCGTGCCCGGGGAAGAATATTGCCACGCGGAGGAATATCGGGGTGCAGGTTTCTTTATACCCGGTGATTGCCATGACCGATTTCGGCTGCACATTGGAACCGGACTGGTTGGAAAAGATTCTGGTTCCATTTGAGGACGACGCGGAGATGCAGGTTGCTGCAGGCTGGTACCGGGCGGAAGCCAGGTCCTGGCTGGGCCGTTCCTTCCGCTATGAATTAATCCCGCGCTGGAGCGATATCTCTCCTGATACCTTTCTGCCGGCATGCCGCTCGATAGCCTTTCGCCGGGAGGTGTGGGAGCAAGTGGGCGGGTTCCCTGAATGGCTGACTAAAACCGGTGAGGATACCTGGTTCGGCCTGCAGTTGAAGAAGGCCGCAGACAGATGGGCTTTTGTGGCTGATGCCGTTGTCGTCTGGCATGCCCCTGAAACATTGTCAGGTATCTGGAAGAAGCTTTTTTCCTGGAGTATCGGTGACGGTGAAAGCGGTGCTTTTACCCATCGGTATACCGCCCTGGTGTTTCCAATGTTTTTTGATATTTTGCTGATCGTTGCAGCGATAGGATCCACTCTGATCTGGCCGGCCCTGATCGGATTTTACGGGCTGCTCCTTGGCAGTATGTTGTTTCGGGCGGTAAAAACTGCAGGGCAGGAGGAGTGTAAGCCAGTGTGGATCTGGAAACGACTGGGCGCGTGGGCGAGGGTGTTTGGTTTTCTGAAAGGATTTCTCAACCGGCCTGCGGCGTTAGCCCGCCGTTCCACAGACCTTGAAGGCGTTGTGTTCCTGCTCAGCGGAGTTCCTTTTGATGACACGGGTGGTGGTGCACGCGGAACACAGATTGCGCTGGAGTACCTGGAACGTAATTACTTTGTGGTTTTCCTGCACCAGTTTTCGAAACAGGAAAGTGTCGATCTGCATCTGGATACGGATTTTCCCTTCCTGCTCCAGATGCCTTTCTCACAGTTTGATACCGATGTGTTTCGGCGGGAGTACCGATACCTTCTGAAGGAAAAACAAACCCTGGTCTGGATCGAATTTCCTCTGGAAGCCTTCCATCGCCTGGGATCACGCCTGCAGCAGGAAGGAGCCATGGTGGTGTATGATCTGATTGACGACTGGCAGACCTCACTCGGTGGTGACTGGTACAGTGAGGATATTGAGAGTGATATCGCGGCGAGTGTTGATGTGCTGGTGGCCAGCGCCGCCCGGCTGCAGCAGCGGCTCCAGGACCAGATGGGAAGACGGGTGATGCTGCTTCCCAATGCCTGTAATGACAGACTTTTCGACCATAACCGTGAATACGAACGACCTGCTGATTTACCTGAAGCAAACCGTGTCCTGATCTATATCGGAGCGCTTTGGGGGGAGTGGTTCGATTGGGATCTGCTCCGCGCTGTGGCAGAACACAATCCGGGTGATGCGGTAGTGATGATCGGAGATTATGTCGGTCAGTGTGAACCTCATCCGGATAACCTGCATTTTCTGGGGCTCAAGCCGCAGACTGCGCTGCCGGCCTATCTGGCCCACGCTGATGTTGGCCTGCTGCCGTGGAAGGTAGGGCCCATTACAAAGGCAACCAGTCCGTTAAAGGTTTACGAGTACCTGGCCATGGGAGTGCCGGTACTGGCGCCGGAACTTGGGCCGCTTCAGGGGCTTCCTTTTGTTCACTGTGCCCGGGATAGTGAGGATTTCCTTTGGTTGATAGAGACAGTCGCATGCACCCGGCCGGATGGCGAGGTGCTTGAAGCGTTCCTGCGAAACAACAGCTGGTGGGCACGTATAAACAGGGTTCAGAGTTTGCTGCAGCAGGAGACGGTGCGGGGAGAAAAAATTACTGAAGGGAGTCTGCTGCAGCCTGAGGTCCAGGCTGCTGGAAAACAATCAATGCTGTCGCTTTGAGAGAAGGGGGAAAACATGTTGGTTCGAAAGCTGCTGCAGAGGGGGGCAGGCAGGGCAATCGATGCCCTGAAAGTGATCTTCCCGGTTGGGAGTACCGGCAGGCTGTTCTTACAGCGGACTCGGGCAAGTATACGCAGGTATGTGGAACCGGATGCGGACTTTGGGCGGAAGCTGGACAGGCTGCTGCCTGATCTGGAAACCTGGGCAATTGGGAGATCCGGATCTGTCTTTCTGATTCTCTCCCCGGTTCAGTTCCGTGAGGATGAGGGGCAGCGAGCTACAAATCTGGCACTGGAAATGGTCCAGCGAGGCATTCCCGTTCTTTTTATCTACTGGCGTTGGCCTGGAGAGAAAAGTGCTCCGATCGAAGGGAAACCTGGAGTCCTTCAGATTCCGATGGATCTGTTTCTGCGCTGCCCTGAGCGTTTCCTGCGCTCATTTCATAACCTCAAACGGTATGTCCTTTTTGAGTACCCGCATCCGGAACTGTTTGGACCGCTGGCGCTGGCGCATGCCGAAGGCTGGATCACGGTTTATGATTTGATCGATGACTGGTCTGCTTTCCAGCGGGTCGGACAGGCTGAATGGTATGATCCGCTGTTTGAGCGTTACCTGGTGTTGCATGCGGATGTTCTGCTGGCGGTGGGTCAGAGCCTTGCAGATCGAATCGGAAAGCAGACAGGTAGGCAGGCTGTCCTCATTCCGAACGGGCTTTCACCGGACATCACACGGATTGAAACACCACAGGCGTTGGTACGCGGTGAGGTGACGCTCGGGTATTTTGGATACCTTTCCGATGCCTGGTTTGACTGGCCGCTCATACTGGAAGTGGCTGAGCGCCATCCTGGTTGGAAACTGTATCTGATCGGATATGGGATGTCCATGGATCCCGGTTTGCTTCCAGCAAATGTGATTTTCCTGGGGAAGAAGCAGCGTTCAGAGCTGGCATCCTATGCAGCAAACTGGGATGTGGGGGTGATTCCCTTCAAACAGGGAGGTGTGGCGCGCGGAGCCGACCCGATCAAAGCATATGAATACCTGGCAATGAACCTGCCCGTTGTCGCTACCGGAGTCCATCCTCCTCCGGGCGGAGAGGAGTATGTGATGTGTGCCCGTGACGCACTGGAGTTTGCCAGGAAAGTGACAGAGGCTGCTGCTGCAGGCAAGCTGCAGGACAGGGCAGACTATGCAAATAACTGTTCCTGGGAGGAACGGTTGAATCTGTTGATCAGGGCAGCGGCTGAATCTCCACGCGTTCATCAGAAATCGTTCCTGTTTGGGGGTGTACGATGAAGATTCTGTTTGTCTATAAGTACCTGACGATGGGGGGGGTAGAGACGGTTCTGCGCGCCCGGCTCGATGCGCTTTCTGCCCGTGGTTTTCTACCGTCTGTCTGGTTCCTGAGCGATGGACCTGGAAGGGCGATTTTTCAGGACTGTAAAGCACGAGTATTTATCGGATCACAGCGTAAACTTGCTGCCTGCCTGAAACGGGAACAATTTGATCTGTGTCTGACATTGGATACACCGGAGGTATTCCAGCTCTCCGGACTGAATCATCTGCACTACCGCTGGATCGTGGAATTCCATACACCGTATCCTGCCGCACAACAGTACCTGCGTGAGCTTTATTCGGATCAGGTCCAGGCAGTGTTGACTCCCTCGTTCTTTCAGGCACACCAGGCCAGAGCCCTGTTGACAGAGGATATCCCGGTATGCGTCTGCCCGAATCCTCTGCGTGAAAATTTTCTGACCGGGCCGGTTAAAGCTGCAGGTGATCAGAAACCGATATTGGGCTGGGTGGGAAGAATGGATTCATTAAAAAACTGGAAGGGATTTATCAAATTGGCTGCACTGCTGCTGGAACATCGGAAGGATGTTACGTTCTGGCTGATCGGAGACAGTCCCGACCGGAGTATGGAGAAGGAATTCGAAAGGTTTGCCCGGGAGCTGGGCGTCTATGAAAGAATATGCTGGTTCCGCGGAGTGGATCACAGGCATATTCCCAGGTTCCTGGATCGGATACGGTCTTCAGGTGGGGTGGTGCTGTCGACATCGCTGGGTGAATCCTTTGGCATGACCATTGCAGAAGCGATGGCACGGTGCTGCGCGGTCGTGGTACCCGACCAGAGTCCTTTCTGTGAGTTTGTGCACCAGGGGGAGACCGGGTTCTTTTATAACGTGGAAAATCTCTCAACAGCGGTCCCGCCGCTGCTCCGGCTGCTTGAAAATCACAGATTGAGGGAAACGATGGGGGCACTTGGCCGCTTGGCCATCCTGAAATCGCATCACCCGGACCGGGCGATGTCGGTGCTGGTGAAGAAGCTGGAGGAAATCAGCCGGGCAGCTGAGTCCTGTGTGGGTTTGCAGGGTGGAGAAGCGGAGCTGCTGGTGCAGGCGCATTACGGGCAATGAGCGCATGGGGAACTTTTACGAGGGCTGCCCCTGCCGCAGCATCCCGGTGGTATCGGTTCTTCCCGGCTATTCACCGGGTTCCCTGGTCCCCGGGTTAGTTCCAGCTTTTTTCGCAGGTAACAGTACTTAAGGACCTCCTTGTTCGGTACTGCAGAACTACTGCTCCCGGGTGTATCCTGGACTATCCTGTAACTGCAGGGGGTATGTTCTGAAAACCTGGAAGGCAGCGGTGCCGCAGGGGAAATTAGCGCTGCGATGGGGTCTTCCAGTGAGGCAGGGAAAAGGGGGGATGATGGAATCCGGGCTTACTTCTTTGGATCATTTTCAGCAGGAGCTGCAGTTTCCTTCCTTGCTGATTCGTAATAAGCAGATTGCCCAACCCGGCATCTGTGTGGTAATCCCCGCACGGGATGAAGAAGCTGTAATTGGGGAAACGCTGGACTGGCTGGGTGCTTTTCTTTCTCCGGTGGATCGGGTCCATGTTATCGCAGATCGCTGTACGGATGGTACTGCGCGAATTGCATGGAAACATGGAGCGATTGTTCATGTTCGCCGGGGTGATGGGGAGGCGGGGAAAGGTGCTGCACTACGCTGGTGGCTGGAGCAAACAAGCAATTCCGGAAATGCAGAGGACCCAATCCTGGTCCTGGATGCGGATTCCCGCATCTCTCCTGATCTGATAGACCGGATTCGGTCCGTTATTCGCAGCGGTCAGCAGGTCATCCAGGTTCGGGTAGCACCGCTGGTTGGTTCGGGTTCTCCGGTTGCGCTGCTGGCTGCTCTGTCCGAAGTTGTTGAACAGCGGGTGAAGGACCCCTTGCGGTCCAGGTTTGGTTGGCCGGTTCGACTGCGTGGCACCGGGATGGTGCTCCAGCGCGGTCTGCTGGAAATGCTTTCTTCCCGTTTGACGACTTTTGTAGAGGATATTGAGCTGACGCTTCTACTGGTTGAGCGCCGCATTCCCATCTGTTTTCTGGATGATGTTTTTATCGCCGATCCGAAGCCGGAAAATGTGGCGTCCGCCTCACGACAGAGGGCTCGCTGGTTCCGTGGACAGCTGCATGTGCTTCGGGTTCACCGGAAAACGGTGCTGCGGATCATGGGCAGAGGACCTGCCGGCTGGTCGCTGCTGGCTTCCATTTTCTTAAAGCCCACTACTCTGTTTCTGTTGGTCAGAACCATCCTGTTTTTCCTGTCTCTGGCAGGTGCGCTGGTTTGTGGTGAAACACTGGCAGGGATTTCAGCCGGATTGCTCGGTACAGGGCTGATTGTAGAGAGTGGATTTTACCTGCTGGGACTGCGCTATGTTCCGGACCAGCGGCAAATGCTCCTGGCGCTGGCACGTGTCCCGCTGTACGTACTCATGTGGTTCAGAAGCCTGTGTTTCTCCATGTTGGGCGGGGATACCTGGCTGCGGGTGCGGCCGGGGATCGTTTTAACTGAAAGAATAGGAGGGTTTCAGCCTGATCAGCGACAGGATCGGAAGCCTGTGCAAAGTCGCAGTCCGGCTGCTGAAGTATTTTCGCAAGCCTGATATCACCAGCTGGTTTCTATCGGCACGTGGCAGCAGCCGGTAGGAGGCACCTGTTCAGGTGTCCCTGTATGTCTACATACCCCCCAGAAAATCATAGCTGACTTTCTTCTGAACAGCCGAGATCTGTGAGAATGAAAGCCGCAGCATTTCCTGCTGGCTGCTGCTCAGCCGGTCAGGGCGAACGGTATTTCCTGGAGGCAGGCCCTGCTGCAGGTTTTCGAGCTGTACCTGCAGGCGCAGCTGCATGAGGAAATCGTACGCCGCGTTTAATTCCTCACGGGTTGAATGACGGAGGATATTCCTTTCCTCCAGCGTCTCGATCCGCCTGAGGGTGTTGGTGATGTATAGATCCTGGTTGAGGGCGTATAGTCGCGCAAAGCTGACTATGGGCATCATCGCATCCTTCAGGTTCAGTTCTGTACCGCGTTCCAGACCCCCTCCGCCCAGATAAATGTTTCCGGGAAGACGTATTGGTGGTTTAAAGGTGAGCGTTTGCCGTGCAAAGTGTGGGAAAAAAGCCGGGTGCTGCTGCAGCGAAGCGTGGACATGGTCCCGCAGCATGGAGGCTGGTTCAGAATCGCCGTATATAGCGCGGAAATCGAAGAAGATATTAAGATCCAGGATTTCCTGGGGTTCAGCTGTCCGCAGCCATGTGTCAAACCACGAGATCCAATCCGGCAGGGGGCGGCACCAATCCGGATTACTGGCCATTACACTTCCGCTGCAGTAGTGATATCCAGCCTGATGGAGGCCATCGCTTACGCGTGTTCCAAGCGCCAGAAAATAGGCTGCCAGCTCTTTTTTATCGTTTTCACTGTTGGCCTGGTAAATGATCCCATGATCCTGATCGGTGAGCAGCGTCTGCTCCTGACGTCCCTGGCTTCCCATTGCAAGGAAGGTAAAGGGAGCAGGTGGTGTTCCGATGTCGCCAACAGTCAACTCGATCAAACGTTGTGTTGTGGAATCACAGATTGAACTCAGCATCTCACTGATATAACGCGGGCGTGCACCGCTGCTCACCAGCGCCTGAACCAGGGACGTTCGGCGCAGACTGGCCTGCGCAGCGGCTTCGACGGTGCCGGCGCGCTCGATTTCGCGGGTCAGCACAATCGGTCCGTATCGCTGGAACTGGAAAAGGGATTTGCTGTTAAGTATATTCACAATCCTGCCATCCTCGGTCTCGACAGCCAGGTGGCGAACACCTTCTTCCTCCATGCGAAGCAGTGCTTCATATATTTTTGCGTTTTCCTGGATTCTGATCAATGGAGCGCTCATCACGCTGTGAACCTGGGCAGCAGGATCCTGTCTGGATGCGAGTACCCGTTCACGCAGGTCATGGTCGGTTATGATGCCGATTGCCTGGCCGGTTTCCGTCTGTACAACAGCGGCGGTGGCTGAGCGCTGTGTCATCAGCCTGGCTGCGTCAGCAATGGAAATATCCAGGCGGCAGACCACCAGTTCCTGTTTGAGGTTGGCGATCGGTTCATGAAGGAACAACAATGAGGACTGCAGCTTCTGGATCAGTGCATCGCGTTCTATCTCAACCCTGGTTGCAGTTGTAGTATCTTCGAGTATTCCAACGATAATCGGGCTGCGGGTATGGTTTTCGTGAACAAGGCTGGCAGTCAGCGTGATATACCTCACGGAAGCATCCGGCTGGAGCAGGGTCAATGGCACTTTTGCAGTCTCTCTTTGCTGATGCAGGATCCGGAGGAAACCCTCGAATTCGGCAGCATCCGGGAAGAGATCAACAAGAGCAGGCTGGGTCTCATTTCCGGTATACAGGTGGGCAAGGAGGGTCCGGCCGGCAGGGTTCATTTCCAGGAACACACCGCGACGGACAGCCATAGCTCTGAAAAAACCAATCGGCAGGGAATGCGCGTTAACAGAGGCTCCTGGTGCCGGGTGTGCAGCAGCGAGCGCAGAAACATCCTTTGCCAGCAGGATGAAGCCATCCTGGCCGGCGATCCGGATCGGGTTGACTGCCAGAATACATTCCAGGCAGCTCCCGTCCCGGTTTTGCAGGCAGCCTTCAAGCGGGGTTCCGTTGAGGTGTATCTGATCTCCGCTCTGCTGCAGGGCTTCCCACACAGCAGCGTTGCCGGACAGATCAGGCAGAAGGTCTTCCAATTCAAGCAGCTCCAACTGCTGTACAGTTGTTCCGATCATGTTCAGGAAGGTGGGGTTGGCATATTTACAGCGGTTTTTGAGAACCAGGAGCGTTCCTTCAGTGGCGGCTTCCGCCAGAGCGTGGTAGCGGCCGCTTGATTCGCTCAGGGTATCGACGACATCCTGCCGGGCTTTTTCGATCTGCAGACTCTGCTGCAGGACAAAAGCCAGAAGTAGTACCAGAGCTCCGGATATCGCCAGGGAAGCGTGGGTCAGACTCCGCTCGATGCGTGCAATCTCAAGCTGCACATCATCGATGTAGATCCCGGTGCCGATTATCCATCCCCAGGGTGTGAATCCTTTGACAAACGATTCTTTGGGTTCCACCCGCTGTGGGTCGTCTTTCCACTGCCACACATAATCAATGTAGCCTTCTCCGTCACGATTGACCAGGGCAGCAAATTCAACAAAGATCGGAACGCCACGTGTATCGGTGATCTGCTGAAGATTCTTGCCGTTCAGATCCGGCCGGTAAGGGTGCATGATCATGGCTGGCTCGAAGGTCTGAATCCAGAAATAATCCTTACCTTCCGGTCCGTAGCGCAGGGTTTCGATACGGGCGATTGCCAGCGCCTGCGCCTGTTCACGGCTCAGCTCACCAGCAGTTTCTTCCTGTTGATAGGATGAAAGGATGGACCAGCTGGTGTTGGTCAGCTCACGGATCATCTCACGCTTGCGATCGAGGAGGGTCTGTTCAAAAGAAGGAAGGATGTAACCCCAGAACGCCGCGAGGAACAAAATGATGGCAAGCAGGGTAGGGAAGACAATGCGGAGGATAAAGGGACGCAGCCTTGCCAGCGGTGATCTCACCCTGAATCTTTCAGAAAGGCCCGGGCTTGTGGAATGTTCCTCTGTATGCCCGTCCAGGCGTCGTGTATAGTGACTTCCTGATAACACAGCATCCCGGAACCGGGTCCAGTCAGGCCGCGGCATTTCAACATAAATGGGCGGGTTTTGCTTCTCGTCGCTGTGAAAATCTGTTCCTGCAGAAACAAGCAGACCGTACCTGTCCGCAAGAGCAAACAGGCCGGATTGTTCAGCAGGGGAATAAGGTGTGTAATACGCTTCGATTCCGTCCAACCCCAGGACTTTCAGGCTCTGCACAAGGCTTCCCAGATCATCAGGATCTGATTCGAGCTGGAGTGGATGGGCAAGGAAAACCCTGCCGCCGGCCTGTTGGAGTAAGGCGATAGCATCTGCTGTTTTCAGATAACCGTTTGGTGCGGCACTGGCTGCATCAAAATCAGACGTTCCATGATTATTCCCTGCTTTTCGCAGCGATCCGGCGATGCTGTGCACATCGAGACTCTGGACTTGGCGCAGGGAGCGCAGTGTGGCTTGCAGCTCCGCGTGCTCCGGATTGAAGCCGTAGCCAAGGAGGTGTACTTCCCGGCCCTGAAAATAGGTAGTGAGTTCGACGCCGGGCAGAAACCCTATTCCATATTTCTTCAGTGCAACCTGAAAATCGGGCAGTCCTTCGATGCTGTCGTGGTCTGTCAGCGCGGCAAAACGAACACCAGCAGCAGCCAGCTTTTTTGCCAGCCGTTCGGGTGTATCGGCTCCATCGCTGAACATGGAGTGGCAGTGGAGGTTAACCAGAATAGATAATCCCATGCCTCAGACCTTTCTTTCTGGTATACCCGGATCAGATCCGGGTGAGTAAGGCTGGATGGTGTTCAGGACCACCCAGCCTTTATAAAATCCGTCAGGCTCCAGTTTTTTCTCTTTTTCCGGTGAGCAGAGAAACTACGATCAGGGTGATGAAGCTCAGCGGAATGGAGATAATCCCTGGATTGTTAATCGGGACCGGGGCATCGAGCGGGTTCAGTCCATACAGTTTGAACAGTTCGGGTGAGAGAGCGATCAGTCCGAGGGAACTCACTATGCCGACCCCGATTGAAGCTGCGATGCCTTTTGCTGTGGTTTTCTTCCAGAACAGCAGCATCAGAATCGCCGGCAGGTTGGCAGAAGCTGCTACGGCAAAAGCCAGCCCAACCAGGAAGGATACGTTGATGCCCTTGAAAAGAATGCCGAGCAGGATGGCGATACCGCCGATGACAAATGCGGAGATCTTGCCCGCACGTACTTTTTGCCGGTCATCCATTTTAATATTAAGGTAGCGGTCAAACAGGTCGTGGGCAATAGCACCGGACGCGGCAACGATCAGGCCGCTGACGGTGCCGAGGACAGTGGCAAAAGCGATGGCGGATATAACCGCAAACAGCATTTCGCCAAAAGTTCGGGCCAGCAGAGGTGCAGCCATGTTGCTGTCGGCAGGATTGATACTGCCGTTGACCATCGCACCAAGACCCATGAAGAGTGTCAAAACATAGAAGAAACCGATGGCAGCGATGGCAACAATGGTGGATTTGCGGGCGCTGGCCGGGCTGGGTACCGTGTAATAACGGATCAGAATATGGGGCAGGGCAGCAGTTCCGAGGAAAAGAGCCAGCATCAGCGAGAGAAAATCCACCCGCTCCAGCAGAGTTCCTTCGACTTTAAACTTCAAACCCGGACGCATGATCCGGTCTCCAGAGACTTTGACAGGGTAATAAACGGTCACCCGGTTCCCATTATCGGCTGTGAAGGATGTGTTCTTCCAGGTGCGGACAGTGGTATCTTTATCGGTCAGCGCTGCAAGAAAGCCGGTAAGGGATAAACGTCCGGTGACGGCATCCGTTTCACCACGGATTGTTTCCAGGTTGCCGACCTGGCGCAGCTGGTTATCTTCGGATGCAGGTGATCCGTTGATCCATTCCCCCTCCGCATTGTAAACCACAGATTGGGTTTCCTGCAGGACCATCCCATTATCTGATTGTTCAACCAGCCACCATGTCTCTGTACCCTCCTGTGCCATCCTGGCAAAGATCAGGCCGGTGGCAGTCTCCATTGTATCCAGCACTTCCCAACCTGGTTCTTCAACGCTGATCTCGCTGCCGTTCACGACTGCTTCGATGCGGGAATACTCATAGAATTCGCTTGTTCCGCCAGCATCCGGTTTTGTGGTCAGGCCGCGGATCAATACTGCACCGACAAGTACGGTAGAAAAGACAATCAACAGCGAACCTTTGAGGAACTGTACATAGGTTGTGGAAGCCATCCCTGCGGTGGCGACAATCGTGATTACGATAGCGCCAACCATCAGCACTCCCCAGGAATGCGGGATACCGAGCAGTGGTTCAACCAGCACACCGGCTCCCACCATCTGCGGGATGAGATAGCAGAGAGAAACGATCAGCGTACTTATCGCAGCAGTCAGTTTGATGCCGCGTGAGTTGTAGTTGGCATCAAGCGCATCGGTGAATGTGAATTTTCCCAGGCGTTTGAGTGGTTCAGCGACCACGAACAAAGCAACAATCCAACCGGCCAGGTAGCCAATGGAATAAAGGAAACCATCGTATCCAACGGTGGCGATCAGGCCGCAGATGCCGAGGAACGAGGCGGCGGAGAGATAGTCGCCGGCAAAGGCAATCCCGTTAACCCCCCAGTGAATCTTTCCGCCAGCAGCATAATAACCACTTGATGTTTTGGTCCGGTTCCCAAGATAGAAGGAGAGACCGATGACAATAACGACAAAGATGAGGAAGATGAATACAGCCATGGTTTAACCCTCTCCATTGGTGCCGGACGCAGCGGTTGCGCCGGGTGGTTCTTTCGGGGAAGCGTTATCATAGGACGCTTCTTTTCGCCGGCATAGCAGGTCGTAAATCAACGCTTCAATCAGCGCTACCACGATCAGCGAAAAGCCGTATACAGTTGCCAGATTCAAACCGGCAAAAACGATCGATGCCATAGTTGTCGGGCTGATCAGATTGACAGCCACAAATCCGGCGTAGAACAACGAATACAATGCAAACATCCAGAGTCCAAGACGAATCTTGAAGGAACCTGCAAGGTCTTCACCTGCAGGTGTTGCGGGTTCGTGCAGCATAATGGGCTCCTTCCGGGAGTGAGATATGGATCGGAGTTTACAGTAATTATGAAAAAGTGCAAAATCGATCAGAATTCCCTTGATTGTCCCTGTGAGAAATATACACTGCAGTATCTTCGAGTCTGCCTGGTGCGCGCTGCTGCCTGAGGGCCCGCCACTTTTTTTTCTGTGCCGCCGACCCCGGACCGGTTCAGTTGAAGGACCAGGTGATTCAAAATAAAAGCGGATGAGTGCCCAGCGTTTTCAGCGCGGCGCACCAGTGATGAAGGATCCCATCGGTGTCTCTTTTCCAGGTTCTGGTCCAGCGGTCAGTTGCCCGGGTGTCGGCTTGAAATGTGCAATTGTTAAGTCCGGGGTACAATTAGGCTGATTGCCCACGAATAGCCTGGTCCAGTTCAGGAGAAGGGGTTGGCAGTTGAACAAGGCGGTTGAATCGAATGCTTCAGACAGGGGTTCTTCTCCCGAAGTGTATGACTCCGCGAGCAGACCGGCACCGGTTATTGAGGAGGCGCTGGCGCTGCTGCGCTACCGCGATCTCATCCGACAGCTTATAGCCCGCAGCATCAAGACGCGATACAAACGTTCTGTCCTCGGTGTCGCCTGGACAATGTTGAACCCTCTGCTGACCATGCTGGTGCTCACCCTCGTTTTTTCCGGCATTTTCCGCTACCCGATGCAGCATTATGCTCTCTATGTCCTTTCCGGACTGCTTCTGTGGAACTTTTTCTCGCAGACCACGACAGCTGCGATGGGTGATCTGATATGGAGCGGGGGACTGATCAGCCGCATTTTTATTCCCAAATCTGTCTTTGCTGTCGCAGCAGTAGGGACCGGTCTGGTGAATATTCTGCTGGCACTGGTTCCCTATCTGCTTATTTCCGTGTTCTCCGGCGGTACCATTACAGCAGCAGTCCTTTTCCTGCCGGTCCCTGTTCTGCTTACGGCCTGTTTTGCCCTGGGGGTCGGGCTGGCAGTTTCCTCCCTGGCAATCTATTTTCCTGATATTGTGCCCATGTATGAGGTTGTGCTGACTGCATGGATGTATCTCACTCCAGCTATCTACCCGCTGGAACTGGTACCGGAGAATATTCAGCAGGTGATCAGGTTTAATCCCATGTATACGTTCATCCAGCTTTTCAGGGTCGTGCTCTATGAAGGCAGGCTGCCGGATGGAAGCCTGCTTCTGCAGGGTGTTGTACTCGGATTTGCAGGCCTGCTGATAGGCTGGGTGCTTTTTAACCGCAAGGCGCGTGAATACTCATACCGGATATAAGGACAGGGGAATGACAGCAAGCAGCAGCGGAGCAGCAGTAGAACTTCAAGATGTATCTGTGCGCTATCGCGTACCGCATGAACGTTATTTCAGCTTCAAGGAGTTTGCCATCCGCTGGCTGCAGCGCCGGGTCGAATATGTAGACTTCTGGGCGCTGCGTGATGTGTGCCTGGAAGTACAGCCAGGCGAAGCTGTCGGGGTTATCGGCGTCAACGGTGCTGGAAAAAGCACACTGCTGCGGACGGTTGCCCGCGTTCTGCATCCGGCCGAAGGGCGGGTGGTGGTAAGGGGCTCGATCGCACCGATGCTCGAGCTTGGCACTGGTTTCCACAGCGAATTGACCGGGCGGGAGAACGTCTTTCTCTACGGATCGCTGCTGGGGTATACAAGCCAGCAGATCGAAGAGATGTATGAATCGATTCTGGCTTTTTCAGGGCTGGAGGAATTTATTGATGCTCCGCTGCGAACCTATTCCACCGGGATGGTAGCCAGGCTGGGCTTTGCGGTTGCTACCGCGAGGTATGCCGATATCTTTCTGGTGGACGAAGTGCTTTCCGTAGGGGATGAAGCTTTCCAGCGTAAATGTATCCAGCGGATCGAGAGCTATCGCCGGCAGGGGGCTACGATCCTGTTTGTCTCCCATTCCATGGGCACTGTTCAGGAAATCTGCCAGCGGGTGGTGTGGCTTGATGGGGGGCAGGTGATGCAGCAGGGCGCGCCGGAGGATATTATTCCTGCATACTTGAGGGGTACTGATGGCTCTGGATAAAATTGTTTTGCTTTCGCCGGATAGTCATATTCTCTATGATGGAAGCACCCCAGGGGAAAAAGGCGTGGGTGGTGGTGTTACTGTAAGAGTGAGAATGGCTGCAGCACTGGCACGACTTGGTAAAGCGGTTACACTCAGTGTGAACTGTCCACGGGAAGAAACTTTTGAGGGTGTGCGGTATATTCCTTATACACCGGGCTATATTCCTGAAGCTGATGTCCTGATCATTCATACTTCAGGGGGCGAGTACAGCCTGGACGGATTGGATCTTTCCTCACACGGGGGTGCGCTGTCGATCTACTGGATGACAGGAACAGAACCGCCCGCCGGGTTTGATCCGGAGTTATTCACATATGTTTATGCTCCAAGTAATTTTCTTCGGAAGCAAGCAGTTGAAACCTGGGGGGTAAATCCGGAACAGATATTCGTGGTATATAACGGATTTGAAGAGAGATATTTTTCTGCTGCTGATAGTGAACAGATCGAACGTGATCCGTTCAGGCTGGTTTACTTCTCTCACCCTTCCAAAGGATTACAGCCAGCTATACAGGTTCTCCGTCAGCTGCGAAAACAGGATGAGCGATTCAACCTGCATATTTTTGGCGGGTCCGGGTTGTGGGGGGAAAGCAATGCGGAGACCTATAATGAACCTGGGATCGTTTTCCATGGCCTGATTGGGCAGCGCGAACTGGTACGTGGATTGTTCCGTGCTTCCTTTTCTATTTGTTTGCAGGATCGTCAGGAACCATTCGGTATGGTCGTAACCGAGTCACAGCGAGCCGGGTGCATCGTGCTTGCTTCTACGGTTGGTGCCTACCCCGAGCTGATTGATCGTAATACGAATGGATTTCTTGTCCCTGGGCAAGCGGATTCCAGCAATGTGATCACGGCATCAGCTGATTTGATCCTCACACTTCAGCAGGACCCTGTCAGACTGGCTGAGATTAGAAGGGCTGGACAATCCGTGCCGTGGAATTCTGACCTTTTGGCTCGTTGTTGGGTTGGTCATTGGGACTATTGGTCCGGGAATAGAGATAAACAGCTTTCAACCGGTGGGTTCATGTGCAGCATGTGCGGTGGACAGGAACTGATCCTGGAAGATGGGAAGCACTGTCTCAGTTGTGGAAACTTCACCCGTAATGGAGAAAGCGAGCCAGGGATAAGCGGAGCACCTGCGCGATTGAGGGAACAAAGAGAATCTCGTGCTGCGGAGAGCAAGTATGTGCCTCATATTCTGATTGCCGGTTATTATGGGTTTGGTAATCTGGGTGATGAAGCTATTCTATCCAGTATGATTTCAGACCTACAGCAGAAGATCCCCGATGTTGTTTTTACCGTACTTTCCGGTAATCCTCTGCGGACGGAGCAGCAGCATTCTGTTAAGGCCGTATTTTGGTCGGATGAAGCGGGTATACGTTCTACAATCAGTGAGAGCGACCTTGTACTCCTCGGTGGAGGAGGGCTTTTTCATGATTATCTCAATGTGAATCCTGACGGATTTTTTACCTATCGCCACCTGTCATACGAATCACTTGTGTCTGTTGCCATTGAAGCGAAGCTGTCCGGAAAACTCCTTATGTTGTTCGGGGTAGGAGTTGGACCGTTTTTCTCTGCTTTGGGAAAAGCCTGTCTTGAACTCATTGTGCAGCTCTCAGATGCGGCCACTGCCCGTGACGAAGAGTCGTTTCAATTGATTGTGCAAGGACAGCAAGACTGGTTGATTCCTGCTGAGCTATCGGCTGATCCGGGCTTCCTGATGGACTCGGGTGTTCAGGAAATAGAGCTTCCTTTCCTGCATAATGATCTGGAAGGACCATTCATTATTGTAGTGCCGCGGCTCTGGCAGTTCACATTGGATGAAAATCACTGGCAGCAGATTCTTATAAATGTACTTGACAGGTTTGCCGAAGAAACGGAAGCCCATGTTCTGTTGGTACCTTTTCAGGAACAGCCTGGTGATGCAGCAGCAGATCGCGGGTTATGTGAGAACCTTTGTAAACACATGCGTCATTCAGGAAAATGTTCAATATCCGAACCCTTTCAAAATCTACATGATGCGGTTGCCTTGATAGGATCGGCAGATCTTGTCCTGTCCATGCGCTTTCACGGCCTGATTTTCTCGGCTATTGCCGGAACTCCTATGGTCAGCCTCGCGTATGATCCAAAGAATACACGTCTCATGGATACGCTGGGGCTGAAGGAATTCGATCATCCTTTGTCTTCACTCGATGAAGACCGCCTCCTGGAATCTTTACTTCAGTGTTGGGAGGATAGGGAAGCCATTCATGAGAAGCTGACCAGCGCAGCGGCAGAAATGCGGAAATCTGCAAAACTGTCTGCAGAGAAAGCTGCGCAGCTTCTGAAGCACCAACCCGGGAAGCGTTCCTTAAGTGTCCGGACGATTCTCAAGGACCTGGCAGCCTTTGAAGAAAAACACCTGACTCCTGGTGAAACACGGAGATTGGACGAGCAGCAGATTGAGCTTCTGATCGGCCGGTATGAACAGTTCACCAATGCAGATCAGAAATTGATTTCCAGTGGAACTATTGAGCCATCATTTGCTGCCGCCCTGAATCCGGAACATATAAAAACGCTGTACAAAATTCTGCAGGCAAATGAACAGGCTAAAGGTGTGATCCTGTACCCACCCATCATTGATTGGGGTTTCATGTTTCAGCGCCCTCAGCAACTTGCCCGGGCACTTGCGGAGGAAGGTTATCTCTTATTTTACTGCACGCCAAACAGCCTGAGCAGGGAGGTGGATGGTTTTAAGGAGTTAGAATCCGGTTTGTATCTCACCGATGTTCCCTTCAGGCTTTTCTCCATGGTGCCCGATCTGGTGCTGCTGCTTGGATCCGCACTTCACCGTCCTTTGCTGGACCAATTCCCTGGTGCGCTGATTCTCTATGACTATTATGATGACCTTTCAGTAAGTGGAATGGCACTGGTTGATCACCAGGTTCTGGTTGAAAAAGCGGACCTTATATTTGTTTCATCAAAGGGACTACTGGAGACGCTTCCGTTTTCAGAGAAGAATATCTATCTTCCCAATGCAGCTAACCCGGCATCGTGGGAACGGAAACCAGATGATGCACTGCCTGATTGGAGCGTCCTTGATCTGCAGGGAAAGGCAGTGGTGGGATATGCCGGCGCGCTGGCCGAATGGTTGGATTATGAATTGCTGCTGGAAGTAGTAAAAAAGTGTGACGATCTGGATTTTGTGCTGATTGGTGTCGACTACGATGGAAGCCTCAGCCAGAGCGGCCTGTTGGATCAAATTAATGTTTTTTGGTTGGGAATGCTTCCCCATGATGAAATGCAGTCGTATGTGAAATATTTTGATATTGGTCTGATTCCCTTCCAAATTAATCAAGTTACACTCGCAACCTCTCCAGTAAAATTGTATGAATATATGGCTGCCGGAATTCCAGTTGTAAGTACACCGATCCCTGAATGCTCAAAATTTACTGGTGTGTACCTGGCCAATGATGGCGAAACCTTCGCAGAGAAGATTCGGACCGCGCTTGTCGAGGGCAAGGAGCATCATGTTCAGAAAGCACTTCAGGAGCAGGCTCAAGGAAATACCTGGAAAGCCAGGGCTCGGGTTGTAGATACCGCAATCGTTTCTGTGAGACAGGTTTCTGAGAGACTGGCACAATCCAGCAGTATGCACAGCAACGCAAAAAGTGAGCCCGTCGATTTACCCCAACAGGCTTTTATAAAACTTCTGGATCTTCGTCTCAAGGCTCTGGATTGGCAGGCAAATATCCGGCGCCTGGAGGATTTGACTGATCAGCATCTTAATAAAATGGCTGAACAGCAGCATACAATCAATAAAATTTCACAGATGCAGGAAAAAGCGCAACAAGAAAATAATAATCTTCGTGGTGTTATTGAAGAACGAAACCGGAAGATTCAAACGCTTGAAAACGATCTGGAAGATGTCAGGCTTCAAGTTGAGCGTTTACAATCTGCAAACGCAAAGCAGGCAGACCAGTTAGAGTATATAAGCCGCGAAACGGCAGCACTTCAAACTGTGATTGCGGAAAGCCGGCAGGAGTTGGCGGATTCTGAAAAGGAACGCAGGCAAACAGTTGAACATCGCGACAAACTGGCAGATGAACTATTCGATATCCACCGCTCACGCTACTGGCAGCTGCTTGGTGTTTACTGGAGATTACGGGAGCGAGTTAGCCGGTTGTGGTATGGAATACGGCATCCTTCTATCAGGAGAAGGATAAGGGATATATTGGCACGGAAACGATCGCATCCCAGCCAGCGCAGTTCAGAACAAACTGAAAAGCCATCAGCTGAATCCTGTCCCCGACTGGAAGTACGCATGCAGCCAGATGTGATCGTGCTGCCCATCATCGACTGGGAGTTCCGCTTCCAGCGTCCGCAGCAGATAGCACGCCAGTTCGCGCGTAACGGCCAGCGTGTATTTTATGCCCGCACAACATTCCATCAGGATGATTCCAGTGTGGAAGAAATCGACCCCAACACATACCAGTTTTCACTCCATGGCCGCAGTTCACTGAACCTGTATCGTGATGCGATGTCTGCAGATGATGCGGATACGATGCTGCATGGCCTGGAAGCCCTGGCAGCTGAATGGAGCATCAAGGAGGCGGTATGCCTGATCCAGCTTCCTTTCTGGAAACCGCTGGCGGAAAAGCTGCGCACACGCTTCGGTTGGCTGCTTGTGTATGACTGTATGGATGACCACGGCGGTTTTTCCACCAACACACCGGCAATGCTGGCACAGGAAGAGGAGCTGCTGGCGGAGTGTGACCTGGCGCTGGCGACCTCCCGGGTTTTACTTGAGCGCTGTGAAACACTGGCACCTGAAACGCTGCTGCTGCCCAATGCCGTGGATTTCGATCACTTTGCACCGGAAAAGGAGATCCCTCGCCCGTTGGACATGCCTGACACCGAAGGCCCGGTGATCGGGTATGTAGGAGCGATCTCGGATTGGTTTGATTTCGGCCTGCTCGCGCCGGCTGTGGAAGCCCACCCGGACTGGACTTTTGTTCTTATCGGAAGCACCTGGGGGGCGGAAGGGTACCGCCAGCTGGAGCGCTGTCCCAATTTCCACTTCCTGGGTGAGAAACCATACGACGAAGTGCCCGGATACCTGAACTGCTTCGACTGCTGTGTGATCCCCTTTAAAGATAACCGCCTGACCAGGGCGACCAATCCGGTAAAGCTGTATGAGTATCTTGCAGCGGGGAAACCCGTCGTTGCCCGCCGCTTGCCTGAACTGGAAGCGTTTGGAGATTCTATCCATCTGGCCGAAAATGGCGATCAGTTCCTGCAAGAGCTGGAACTGGCCCTGAGGGAAAATTCCCCCGAAAGCGCTGCCGGCCGCACTGAAGCGGTTCGGGATCATTCCTGGCACGCACGTTTTGAACGGCTTCAGATAAAGATCAACCGGTTGTTCGGCAGGACAAGTGTGATTATTGTTGCCTGGAATAATGTGGACCTGACCCGCCAGTGCCTGGACAGTCTGCTGCGCAGCACCAGTCATCCGGATCTGGAATTCATTGTTGTTGATAATGCTTCAGAGGATGGAACACAGGCGGTTCTGCAGGAGTATGCAGAGGCAGACCAGCGGTTCCATCTGATTCTGAATGAGACCAACCGCGGTTTTGGGCCGGCGTTGAATCAGGGGTTTGAGGCTGCAAGCGGGGATTTTATTGCCGTTCTGAACAATGATGTTGTTCTCACGCCGGGGTGGCTTTCCGTGCTGACTGCCCGCCTGCGCCAGGATCCTTCAATCGGGATGGTCGGGCCGGTGAGCAACGGCGCATGGAATGAAGCTCTGGTGGAGGGCTCTTATTCCACGGATGAGGAAATGCTGTCCTTTGCCTGGAAGCAAGCATCCCGGTACTGCGGCCTCACAGCTCCGATCAGGATGCTGGCGATGTACTGCGTTCTTATACCACAACAGGTTCTGAAAATTGTCGGGTTGATGGATGAAAACTACCGGGTCGGGATGTTTGAAGATGATGACTATGCCCTGCGAATGAAGAGAGCCGGGTACCGGATGGCAGTGGCGCTTGATGTGTTTGTCCACCATGACTCAAAATCAAGTTTCAAATTGATCAGCCAGCAGAAATATAAGCATATCTTCTCTCAGAACCGAAAATACTTTGAGGACAAATGGAAGATACACTGGCAAGCACATATATCCACAGATCTTGTTCCGGTTTCAAACCAGTATCGGGAACTTGAAGAGCTGGTGTCCCGAAGTTTTCGGGGAAGCGATGTAGTACTGGTGGCAAGTGTTTCTACTGCTGCAGAGTTACAATTTAAACGCAGTCGTAAAATCGCGGAAGCATTGGCAGACCAGGGGGCAGTTATTTTCCTCCTGTGTTCTGATAGAACGGAGGAGGGGATCGAACAGCTCTTAGAGAATCTGTATCTGACCAGCGCTGCAGCACCGCTATGGGATTGTATATACTCACCTGTTGTTATTGCCGAAAGTTCTCAGCGGTCCACGGTGCTTACTCTTCGTTCACCACGGGTGATCTATGATGTTTGTGTTCCAGAGGATAACACAGTAGAAACTTTGTTCGAATCACGTGAGCATCAGGCGTTTATGAAGAAGGCTGAAGCTGTACTGGTAAGATCTCCGGAAATTCTCAGTTTGTTGGAAGGGGAGCATGGGGAAGTTCTGTTCATACCTGCCGCTCCAGAGGAAAGTCTCTCCCCAATATTAAAAGCACGGGCAACCCGCGATTTGAATAAACTCTGCAGCCTGATTCAGAGCTGGAAGCAGGTGGGTTGAAATTTCCTCAGTGTTTCGAGTTTTTACCGGCTAATTTTCCTTTACAGACCACCTGGAATTAAATTTCCATCTGTACTGAACTCAGATTTGGTTTTTCATGGGAGCATAACTCAAGGGGGGCAGCAATATCAACCGCTTTATATGTAAAAGAAGCCCGTGATTTTATTCTATCCGGCTGATAAATCCACACAAAATTAACACACACATATCTACCGAACCAGATATACTTTATCATATTTCCTGAATGGTAAAACATCGGTACCCTCATTTTTACGGCATCAAGCTTGCAACTAGTTACCTGAATAAACTGTATTCGCTGGCAGACAAGCCTGAATTCGGGTTAGTACTGTTTTCCTACCCAGGAAGGTGTTTCTGCCGGTTCAAAGGCACTTTAAGTCTGATACAGTTGAGTAATCTGCAGCAAAACAGTACGAAAGAAGGATCAATTCAGAGAATTCGGAGGTCTCTTTGTGAAAAGAGGATGGGTCAGGCTGGTTAGAGCTATCAGCCTGGGGTTATTGACCCTGTTCAGCGGAACGATCTCAGCGGGGGGTGAGGCGTTTTTGCATTCCTCGCAACAGGCCGGATACGACTCCGGGCTGGGATCCAACGAATCGGCTGCAGCCGGCCGGATGCTGCAAACTATGCAGGACGGAGAACGGATTCGGGTCATCGTTCAGTTGAATACATCCTTTGTGCCTGAAGGCAAAATCGGACGCGCTTCCGGAATCCGGGATCAGCGGGCTGTGATTGCGAGCGGGCAGGATCATGTAGCGAAAACACTGGGCAGCAGCGGATCGATCGAGATCCACCGGTTCAGGACCGTTCCTCTGGTCGTTCTTGAAGTGGATGCAGCCGGGCTGACAGCGCTGATGAACGATCCTGCCGTGCGCAGCATTCGGGAGGACAAACCTGTCCTGCCAACGCTTGGAAATGTCGTTCCCTATATCGGAGCAGACCAGATCTGGCTGGAGGGAGTGGCGGGGGCAGGCCAGGCAGTGGTTGTGCTGGATACCGGAGTGGATACCGATCATAGTTTCCTGGCCGGAAAGACTGTCTCTGAAGCATGTTATTCGTCAACTGACACGTTCATGGGATCAACCTCATTATGCCCGGCTGGTGACAATCCAGCTGGAGCTGATTCACAGGTTGGTACAGGTGCAGCGGAAAATTGTGATCTTTCGATCGCCGGATGTGATCACGGCACGCACGTAGCAGGGATAGCAGTTGGAAGTGGAACAACCTTCTCCGGCGTAGCTCCGGATGCGGACTTGATCGCAATCCAGATTTTTTCAGAATTCAGCGGAACTTACTGCACCGAATCCGGGGTAGGCAGCCCGTGTGCGATGAGCTACACGTCGGACCAGATCCGCGGTTTGGAGCGGGTTTATGAGCTGCGTGCAACCTATTCGATTGCTGCAGTGAATATGAGTCTCGGTGGAGATCTGTACACGGACGAAGCTGCTTGCGATATTGCTGAGACGGATTTGAAATATATTATCGATCAGCTGCGATCGGTAGATATCCCTGTAGTGGTCTCTGCCGGTAATGGTTCCTCTCGTTCCGGGCTGTCCTCACCGGCGTGTATTTCCACGGCTATCAGCGTCGGATCCGTCACTCTGAGCGATCAGGTTTCTTCCTTTTCGAACACTTCGTCTTTCCTTGATTTTTACGCCCCGGGCTCCGGTGTCAATTCTTCCCTTCCGGGAAACTTGTTTGGTTATAAATCCGGCACGTCCATGGCGGCTCCGGAGGTTGCGGGTGCTTTTGCACTGCTGAAATCCGCTTTTCCAGGGGCTACCGTGGATGAGTTGTATGCGGCTATGGCGGATACAGGCGTCCTTGTCGATGATCTGCGCAGCAGCGGCACAGTGACGGAGATTCCTCGCATACAGCTTGATGATGCATATTACAGTCTGATACCAACTGTCTTCGAGGATGTATCGGCAAATCACTGGGCAGTGGACTACATTGAAGCGCTCTTCAATGCCGGTTACATCTCGGGCTGCTCGGCTGAACCACGTCTGTACTGCCCCGAC
>JAFGNH010000169.1 GCA_016927115.1 Anaerolineales bacterium
ACCGGTTGTGGTATGTTGCTGTATTAATGCTGCTGCCGGGAACTCTGTTTCTGAAAAAGGATCGACTCAAGGTAATTTTCAAAACCTTAATTGTTGTTCACATGATTTTTCTTGTAACAGTTTCCTATCATAATCTTGACGATCGCAGACCTGCAGGAGATATTGTGGAATGGCAAATAAATGAATTCGGGGAAGTTTCCCCGTAAGGGGGTATTCTCAAGATATTAAAGTATCCGTTATCGGTGTTCCATCAATCCTTATTAACTTTCCTTGAAACAATCTGCCTTGCTCTTTTTGTCTTGCCGTCGCGATCGTTAATACTTATACACTCCCCGGAATCAAAACCGGCTGTGATCGGTTTCCCCTTACAGATACAGGTCCCTTTCCTGCTATACCCCCCAGGCTGGGTCTCTTTACTTCAGTACCGTTGGCAATGAAGAGGCACCTTCAGGTGCGCCAGTTCTCCAATAAGCCCTCCCTCCCCGAAAGCACATCTCTCCCTTCTGCGGAACCTGGAACAGGACCAGCAGCATTGCGATCACGTCACCCCCCGAGCCTGCGCCGTTGACAACCATCAAGACTTCCAGGCTGGTCCGGAGGAAATTATTGAAAGGGACATTCTGGAAGATGGAAAGAAAAGCAGCTGGAACCAGGGACAGCGCTACAAAGGGAAAACCACGCATGATCAGCCAGCGGGTGCGTGACATACTGCCTTCATAGTAGACCCCGAAACGCAGTTTCGAAGGCCACAGAACCAGGATGCTTTGATCCGAAGTTCCCATTTGCGGGTGCCAGACAAGATGCATCAGTTCATGGAAAGGAATATAGAAAAGGAGGGTGGGTACAATTGCCTCCCACGGAGGAGAAAGCTGGGCTCCCTGCACGGGGTCCGGATTGGGGATGGCAAAGAACGAGAATGCATAACACAGGACAAGAGTGGGGCAAATTAAAAGAACGATCCCGGTAAGACCGGCAATCAGAAAGCTGGCGCTCTGGTTGGGGCCGCTGATTGTGTGCAGGCTTTCTGCTTCGGGGTCGAAATCCGGAATTTTCGGGACATTACCGATCTGAATTTTCATCATGATAACCATTCTTCAGTCTGGAATTCCTTATTGATTATTACATCGTTTTACAGCTGAAAAAAATTTGTATATATGGTCACCATGTTCCCTTTTCAGATGGAGGAGCAGTAGAGTGATGTATGAGTATGTTACGGATATCTGCTACGTGATTTTCGCCTTTCTGATCGATTTTCACATCAGCTTAGAAGTGATTATATTGATACTCACGGGGTTCTGAGAGTACTTTGTTTTCTCGAGTCGGGTTGTGGTGCGAGCAGGGAATGGTTGCGACAGTTCCCTGCATCAAACCCGGCGAGGAATATTCAGCTGCTGATGGATTTGTAACATATACTACAGGGAAAAGGAGCCTTTGAATCGGACCTGTCCATGTCCATGACATTACAGATTTCAGGCGATCCCGTCATTACGTTCTCTAAAAGCATTAATCCCGCTCGCGATAGCGTTAATCCCACATTTCTTAGCATCAGTACCACTATCCTTAGCATTAATCCCACTCTCTTCAGCATTAATGCAGCGTAACAAAGTGTTAATGCGCCGTTTCAAGATACCCGCTCGTTTTTACTGCCGTTATCCTGGTTTGTGCTGCTCGAATGCAGGCTGCACCCGGCAGTATTTTCCCGTGCTTTAACTTTTTCGATTGTACTTCAAACGGAAAGTGGCAGATGAAGGGAGGTTTTGACCTCTGACCTGATCAAGGGAAATCAGGTAGCCCGGCCTCGGTTATAAATGGTCACAGCCTGAGGAGACCCGGTCTGGAGACTGAAGGCTTCTCCGGGTAAAAGGTTATTTCAGTCTCCAGACCGGGTCTCCTGATGAACTCATCCAGACCGGGTCTCTGTTAGCAGCTGGTGGTTCCACACCTGGGCTTCGATTTAGGGGGCTAGGTGGGGCGGCAGGTTTGTGTGCCAGTCCTCCTCCGGTCTGCCTTTTTCTTTGACAAGCTGCAGGATTTCGGGGAGCGTGAAGATAATACCGTGCAGGCAGGGGAGATAATACTCAGGCGGTTTCTCCAGGCCGAACCAGTGGGAGATCATACTGTCCGGGTAGGTGAAGGAGATATCATCTTCCGTGAAAAGGGAGAGGGGGATCCGGATCTCGCCATGCTTCTTCGGATCCGGGGCTGCTTTTTCCATCCACTTCGAAGAACCAAGCACCATCGGGTTCGGGTAGGGGTCCTGAGGGTTTCCTCCCTTTGCGGAAAAACCTTCACGGACCCATTGTTCTGTTGCTTTGCGGTTTTTCAGATACTGCGCAGGGTCGCGGAACCGTTCGCCGAACGGTGTATCGTCAGCGAGCTCCGCCATAATCCGAAGCGCTTCCTGTTCGGGCAGCGCCGAGAGGCTGCGGAACGGTTCGTTATCGAGGTTGTAGTAGTGGGTGAGGTAGGTGGGCATATTTTTTCCTGGTTCGGAGTTCTGAATGTTGTTTGTAGTGATCCTTTGCAGCTAAAGTTTAGCACGATCAAGCCTCATGAGATCATGAAACCTTTTGATGTGCAGGAGTAAGGCCTGAGGCAATTGTTCGGATCTTCTTAATGTTTTCGCTGTCCGCTTTCTGGGCCTGGCAGAGGTCGAAGCGAAGCTGAAGGTTCATCCAGAAGCCAGGAGTGTTGCCAGAGAATTTCGCCAGCCGTAAAGCAGTATTGGGCGTGATGCCGGGCTTCTCGTTTACGATCTCGATCACGTGCTGGTACGAATAAATATCGCATCCGCCCCAGCAGCTCACTTCACACAGCCATTTTCTCCAAAAAGCCGGTGATGGTGCTGCCGAAGGTGCTCTGCCAGGCCCTGTTTATCGACTACTGAAGGTAATCCCCGATTCCATCTGATTTCCGGAATCTGATTTACAATGGGGCCAATCAGAACGAAAGCCGTCTCGCTGCAGTCTGCAGACGGCTGATAAACAACCTGAATAAAAGTACCGCCTGCTTTTCTGTGGAAATACAGGCGAAAGAGGAACCGAACATGGAAAGCATCACAGAAAACGGCACAGAAAGCAGCATGGATCGATACAGCAGACAGAATATCGTACGGTATCTGCTCCTGACTTTCGGCTTGGCCTGGATACTACAGGCTTTGGCTGTCTATTTCCAGAAGGATTACCTGTACGTGTACTCCGCTCTCCTTGGGGTCAGCATGTTCGCCCCGCTGATCTCTGTATTTCTCGTATCCGGAGGGTTAAAACACAGAAAAAGCGGGGTGTTGTGGAAAGTACGGTTGAAGAAGAACTGGAAATGGTTCCTTCTCGCCATGTTCAGTCCCCTTGTGCTGGTGATTCTCGGCGCTGCTCTATATTTTATCCTCTTCCCCTCGCAGTTTGACGCAGGATGCAGCTACTTCACTTCTGTTGCGGACAGGGGGTTGGGTGATGTTTCCCCGTGGCTGCTGATCGCGGCTGCCGCGGTCCAGAGCGCGGTATTCGGTGGTCTTGTCAACATGTTTTTCGCGGTCGGGGAAGAAGCGGGATGGCGGGGATTTCTGACGCCTGCGCTGTCCGGCCGATTTGGCAGGACCGGGGGATTGATTCTCAGCGGCGCTATCTGGGGTATGTGGCACTGGCCTATCATTATCTTCGCAGGATACGAATACGGCACGGGCTATTGGGGTGCACCCTATTCAGGCATAGCCGTAATGTGCTTGTTTACGGCTGCGTTTGGCATCGCGCTTACCTGGCTCTACGAAAAATCGGAGAGTATCTGGGTCCCGGCGCTCGCACACGGAGCAGCCAACGCCTGTGCTGCTATACCTGTTTTCTGTACGGACGGTAAAATAACCGGGTACCTTTTCGGGCCGTATATAAGCGGCCTGGTCGCTGGTTTACCGCTGCTGATTCTCGGAGCAGTCCTTCTGTTCAGGGGAACGATAAAAAGCGAAGCTTTCAGTGAGGCTTCATCCAGCGACTCTGACCTCTGATCCCGGGCAGAACAGACACAGGTTCGCCGGAATGCTCTTCAAGCTGATCTTACGGGTTGGTTGAAGAGAATACGGATCCGGTTCGCCGGCGAAACGCCCGGCGTGTTCAGACGGTGCAAGATACCTTGTTTCCAACCACCTCGAGTCACAGATTAAAAAAAAAAGCTATCCGCAGGTATGTTATCAGCGGATAGCTTATTGAAACCGTATCACAGGGTTTTATTCCCGGTGTCTTCTGCAGGATCATTGCAGGCTGCTGCCTTCTGCCGGATCCGGTTTATTGTGAAAACACCAGACAACGGTGGAACAAGATGAGAGCTGTCAGTGTTTGAACAGCCCGACCACTTTCTGCTTTGCGAGGCCGACGATCGCCTCTTTGCCGATCTTCGCATATAGCTCATCCCGGGTGGCATGCAGTTCGTGTCGTTCCTCACGCTGGACCATCCGGATAGCTCCCTCCGGGCAGTTGTTCACACATAATCCGCAGCCGAGGCACAGGTTTTCATCTGTGACGATCCTGCCGTCCACAAAACTGCGGGTTTCGGTCGGGCAAACTTCCACACAGGCAAGGCACAGGTCACATTTCTCCTGATCGTATACCACACGATAGTGTGAGGGTGCATTGCCGCTTTTCATCCCGCGCTGGAAGGTGCTGATGGAAGAACAGCAGCAGGAGCAGCAGTTGCAGATGCAGTTGATCTCTCCTGCACAGTTATCTACATTGTGAATCAGGTTATGATCCGCGCTCAGGCGGATGATCTCCAGGGCTTCTTCCAGGCTGATCTCCCGGGCGTTGCCTACAGCGATCAGGCTTTCTGCCAACTCGTTGAACGAAAGACAGGTTTCAATCGGGTTGTCGCAACCTTCACCAACGATCTGTTTTGTAAGACGGCAGTAGCAGTCTGCCACCGCGATCAGGCGCGCATCGCGGCGGACCATCTCGGAGACGATGTCGGTTGGCAGGATGGCGCGCGGATCGGGAATGTCCTCGTTCACCGGGATTCTTTTCCCGGTTCCTTCGGTATGTTTCCCTTTCAGGGTCGCCTCTTGAGGCAGCACACGGAAGTACGGAGTCTTATTGGGGGCTTCTATTGCCAGTTCGCCGGTGATGATGGCGTTAAAGAAGCGGGCATAGAACCGGCGCCGCGGGGTGTCTTCCTTCTTGCGCACCTGCTGTTCGGTCATATAGACGGGATTGCCGCGCTCATACTTCTTCTGGCCATCTTTGGTGTAGACCATGAGCATGCCCTGGGATGAAAGCCGGTCCAGGGCTGCACTCAATGATTCTTCCGTCATACCAGCCTTTTTTACGAGTTTCGACCAGGAAATGGCTCCGACCATCGGCAGGCGGAAGAAAACTTCCAGGTCTTCAGATGTGACCATTTCCTGCAGAGCGATCTTGAACTCATCTTCCCAGGGAAGGGGGCCGAGCATGAACTCGTATGAGCTGCACAACTTGTCGTAGAGGTCTTTTGCCATGGTGTCTCCTGAAAACCCTATTCCATAGATTTGTGTGGTGCGCTGCGATGTCCTGATTCCTTAAAGTCAGGAAAGTTATGTAAGGCTTATTATCTGAAGGAAAACACAACAAAAACACTGTACAATAAATTATGTTAATAGGCAAGAAAAGTGTAAAGGAGATGCTATTTTGCAGCTGAAGCAGCTGAAGCAGTGCGAAGAATCAGTAAAAAGGTTCCGGATTCCAATGTGTAAGGAATACTGGTCCTGTGTGGGCTGAAGGTCCCTCTATTTTTAAATCATTCCAATACAATTACGTCCCGCTCAATCTGATCACCAGAAGTCATTTTGAGTATTTACAGATCATAATGGGATTGCGGGTTCAGCCAGAATTGGGGAGATGTGTTGAAGTAGCGTCCCAGGCGAAAAGCTGTGTCAGCGGAAATCGCCCGCCGGCCGTGGACAATCTCATTCATTCTTCTTGAATCCATGTTGATATCTTTGATCAACCGGTACTGAGAAATTTCCATCGAGTTCTGGAAATCTTCCAGTAAGATCTCTCAGGGATGAATCGGCGGTATTTCTCTCTTGCTTTTGTTAAATCCTTCCCCTTATACAGCTGCTTTAGTTCGCATGATGGAAAGTCAGATTTATTTACTGCCAGATAGATAAGTTCCGTTTTCCGCCTTCGACAAGCCCGAAAGCCAGTCCTCTGTTTCCCGCGGTGTCTGCAGATGTACTACTTTTAGATGTGTATACTCGGTCTGGCTGAATAATGCCGGATACTTCTTCCTGTTGCGCCAGTATGTCCGCAACATATACAGCAGGATCGAATCCCGGCTGAAAAAGGCTTTCCTCATGGTTTCCCGGTTGTCCGCCCACAGCACTTCCTTTTTCAGCCCACGGCGAAAAGTGCGGCTCAGCAGCTGCAGAAATACCCGACAGAACGGATAATCCAGGAACACAACCGTATCGGCACGTGCCCAGACCAGATCGCGCACGCGGCTGTAATTGCCGTCCGAGACCCATGTTTCAGCAGCGATTGCGCTGGAAATCCGCTCCCGGAAGGTTTCTTCCGGAACCCCGGTCCAGTCTTCTTCCCAAAAGAGCGCATCCAGTTCGATATGCGGGATCTGCAGGCAAGCCGCGATCTCCCGGGCAACAGTCGTTTTACCGGAACCGGTGGTGCCCACAACACTGAACCGTTGATTGTGCTGATTCATATGATTACGCTGAACCTTTTATCCGATACACTGATGCCTTTCACAGAGGGCAGGGATATTAAATCAGTATTCCTTCTTATTCTGCTCCTGGATGAATCGATATAAATCTTCATAGTATTCCACAATCAGATCAGGTTTGACATTCACAGGGCTGCCTGCATACAGCACGCTGAAAATGCCGGCTGCCTGACCGGCCTGGATGTCTATTTCCCGGTCGCCGATGTTGATCGTCTCTTCTTTCTTCAGGTTGTTTCTCTCGACTGCGGCAAAAAAGGCAGCGGGATCCGGTTTCCGGGCATATCCATCATCACGGGTTATTAGGTCAGCAAACATTTCTCCAAGGCCAAAAGCAGACAGCAGCTCCTCGGTGCCGGATTTGCCGCGGTGGGTGATAATGATATTCTTTCCGCCGAGGGAACACAGATAACTGCAGATTTTCATCACACCGGGGAATGGAGGGCATTCTGCAGCCGTTACTTCTGCATAGAAGTGTTCGAATACCCCCTCGATTGCTTTCTCTTCCAGCTGATACCGCACCGCAAGTTCAGAAATACAGTGCCCGAGTGAAATCCTGGTAAGTGTCTCAATCTGCTTCAGTGGAACGTCTGCTCCCAGCTGGTTTACCGCTTTCCTGATCGACCCGTTGATGGCAGGGTAGGTATCAAAAAGCGTGCCGTCTACATCCCAGATGATATTTCGAATCATAACTGAACCTCGATGAATGAGTTCGTTAACCTGTACGGTTTTACAGCACGTTCTTGTTCACCGATGCCACAACGATGCAGTGCGTGCCGTTGACAGGCCTGGGAGATGGCAGGTTTTCACCAGTGAGAAAGGCTTTCTCCAGTTCAGGAGGGGTGTAATGCGCCTCAACTTTAAAACCCCGACCTGAGAGGAATCCTTCGATTTCACCCTCTTCTATGGCAAACGTCCATCCCTCTCCCGCTTTTGAGACTCTGTTAAAGATCTCCTTCTCTCCGTAGTATTTGTTCTCCTGCCTTAACACAGAGCCATAGATGTAATCGAACACAACCCTGCTGCCTTCAGCACAGTTTTCACGAATGAACGCCAGTGTTGCGTCCACGGCTTCTGCGGTGAGATACATTGTCACACCTTCCCACAGGAAGAGCGTTTTTTGATTCTCAACAAAACCAGCAGCGTGCAGCGCCTCCGACAGGCTCTGCTTGTTGAAGTCGATAGGTACAAACACCAGCGCTTCAGGAAGGGTTACCCCCTTGCGATTCAGGATTTCCAGCTTTGGCTGTTGTGTGGCAGGGATGTCGAGCTCAAAGATCCTGGCGCCAGGGTTCCGGTCCTCAAAACGCAGCGCTCTTGTGTCCATACCGGCTCCGAGCACTACAACCTGTGTGAACCGGTTATCCAGCGCTTCAAGGAAGACGGTATCAAACAGCTTCGTCCTGGCAATAACATACTCGTAGATACCTGAGGGGGCGATGCGTTTCATAAAGAATCTTCTGAAAGGTGGGACGTAAAGGATCACTTTGGCGAATCCGGGCAGGAAAATCTTGGCCATAGTATCCGGCCCGCGGAAACGTTCATCCTTTTCTCTGGTGGCACACGCACGTGAAAAACAGGTGTACCCTGCGGTGCTGGATGTTCTGTGTTCTATCGTTCGGTTGGTCATGGTTTCCTCGCTTGCTGCGCTTTTTTCCAATGGACTACGCCCATCATGTTTTTTCCTGTTTTCCGGGTTTTCAATTATTCATCTGCTTGGGTTTCTCGCCGCCGGCGTAAATACAGCCCTTTTCAGCCTCTTTTGCCGCCCGAATATGCGCATAGTCAGTGGTAAAGAGCATGTTTTCAGTTCTTCTACGTCCGGCCAGGCCATTTTTCCCAATTATATCTATTTTCGATCCATCCCTTCTTAATTGCTACCTCTGGAAGACTCGCCGATGATAGCAAATACACCCCCTGGGTTTCAACACACAAGATTTCCTTCATATCTGAGATGAGGTCCGGCCAGAAGTAGTGGCTTTCGACGGAGGTAATGAGGTCGAACATGCTGTTGGGAAAGGGAGGTGAGGATGCTGAACATTGCCGGATATCAACCCGCCCGGCCTGGACCAATTTCCTGTTCCGCCTGGCAGCTTTGTTGTACAAATCGATAGCTGGGATCCGATCCTGGAATACAGGTAAAGTAACGAGATCTTGAAAGTGTTCCGAACACATTCTGCCTGCTCGATTTCGTTTCTATATGAAGCCCAACCTGAAGGTTTCAGGGCATATTGAGAATTACAGCTATTACCAAAATTACATCGATGGCGTTCAAGAGGCAGTGAGCTGCAACCCCGAGCCAGATATTCTTTTTCCAGCGGACAACGTAGATCAGGGGCAGTACCGCCAGGGTTCGTGTCACAAACATCCAGGGTGTCCAGGTGTGATAAAGGGCGAACAGGGAACTGTGAAGCACAGGTGCCCAGCCCTTCAGGTCCGGCATCCGGGGCAGGAGGTAGCCGCGGAAATAAAGTTCCTCTATGGCAGGACCGATCAGGACGACAAAAAGAAAGTTCAGAAGCGTTGTATAGATCAGTATCTGTTTTGAATACCCGCCATTTAATCCCATATCCAGCTTCAAAGATTGTGGGATCCAGCTGAACCACGCTTCAAGCGTGGTGCTCAAAGGGCGGAGCAGGGTGAATACCAGGCCGGCCAGGATGAAAATGATCGGTACCCATAGGAGGTACTGTGTAAAGGGGATCCGTTCGCGGTATAGAACGATACCCTCCAGCTTTCTCGTGCCTGCTCTTTTCGCCTGCAGCAGCAGGAAACCAAGTTCAAAGGGGATAAGTACAAGCACAGAGGTCAAAAGAAAAGCAGTTATTGAAGGAAGGCCCAGGTTTGCCAGCGGGTTGACAAGGACAAAATAAAACGCACCGATAAGGAGCCCCGGCAGCAAATGCAGGACAATGGACAGGCCTAGCGGATGCTTCTTAACTTCGTCATGATGGGTGGTTTGTAAAACAGACAAGAATATCTCCTGATGACTTCAGCTGGAAATGTTTAGTGGAAAACTCTATCATACTCGATGATCCTAAATCCTGCTGTGTATCTTGATAAGTCCTTTCGTTTTTGCATTAATGCGTAATTAAACACTTTTTTTCCGGTGACGGCTGCAGGTATTGTATTGCCAATTTACCTGCTTCTTTCCAACTGCTGGACCTGCAATTCAGACAAGCCTGCAGCCGGGAAAGCAGCGAAACGTCAGCGATTGGAAAGGACGAACGTTGCCTTGATCGGGGGGTCATATTCTTCGGCAGCGATGCTCGTACCGGTCAGCCGGCTGCCGGAGATCTCGATCCGGAAAACAACCCGTACAGCACAAGAAAGAGTATATGCACTTCGTCCTGAATATCTTGTCTGGTCGGGATCAGGAATGCTTACCACGCTTCCCTGATATCAATGATCAGTGTGGCAGTTTTTGGAATCATCTAACAATGGGGTGCGGGATTGATTTCGATGGATACTCCGTCTGTCGTGCGGCTCCAGTGAGGATGAAAGAAGCAGCGGAACATAAGAGATGAACGCAGCCGATTGGATGGGTGTGCTCAACTGAGACTCGTATGGTCGGTTTTCAGGGAGCATCCTGAAAGATGTCCGGGTTATCCTGCCGGCACAAGGAAGTATGAAACAGCTGAGCTGAGCGCCGCCAGCACGGCACCTGCAGCAAGCCCCACCGGGATGGAGGTCCGGATGTGTTCCTTCATCGAATCCCTGCCCATTTTTTCCGGCAAACGCAGGAACCCCGGCCGCCATACTGCAAGCACCAATCCGTCAATGACAATCGTGTCAAAAAGGAAAAGGATAAAGTAGTGGGCATAGTTTAATCCCAGCAGTGCAGGGAAAGCCATTTTTAGGCCTTTTCGAGCCAGGCCGAAGTAATTTGCCGCTACCTGCAGGCCTACAATTGCCAGCAGAAGGCCGATCATATTCAGCAGGCCGGCCAGCGGCACTTTTTTCTTCAGTGTACCGTCTTCTTCCCGGGCAGTATAAACCACGCCTGAGCGGAATACTATAACCACGTACACACAGAAAATTGCGCTGCCGAGCACATTCCAAATCACCAGGTACTGCAGTATATCCTTCCAGTTCATCATTCTCCCCTTTAAGGCATGCTGTTCAATAAATTTCAAGCCAATGGAAATGTACCTGTTTGGTATCTTATTAATAGTCTACAACCCGAGATGGATCATGTACTGAATACCGAGGTAATCCGAAAGCAATCCCATCAGTTTGTTGCGAAGCCCGTGCACATGGCTTTGGTAATAATAATACGTATGCAGGATGCGCAGGCGTTCGTGCCATGCCAGAAGGTCCTCTTTTTTCTCGAGCCCCCATACCAGGTTGGATTTCTCATCCAGGCCGGAATTCTCGATAACCTTCTTGTTGGCAACCCTTACGCCGATTGGTGAGGATGCATCAAACAGCAGCTCGCTTCCGGGGAACCGGTCAACCAGGCGGAGTACGAACTCTTTGATTGTGTCTTCCTCGAAGTAGTAGAAAATACCTGCTGCGAGGAAGAACACATTCTCCTCGACAGTGATTTCCTCCAGCCACCATGTATCGAGGAAGGAGGATGCAATCATGGACCTGCGTTTGTTTTCCTCCATGAACAAGCTGCGCAGCTTGATCACATCCGGCATGTCGAGGTCATACCAGCGCAGGCGGCCGTTATCAACCCGCTCGAAGGTCGTATCCAGCCCACAGCCGATGTTGACGACCGTGCCGTCCGGAACCTTCTGCAGGAATTCCCTGATCACCCGGTCACTGATCAGGCTGCGTTTGATCCAGGCGATCTGTGTGAGATCATCCATCTTTCGCGCGGTCTGTGAAAAATCAAGGTCGACCTGCTCCAGGATGCGGACAGCTGTCGGATCGACTAGCATCGGTTCTGCTTTTATCGTTTCCCAGGCGCGCCCCCAAAGTGGAAGAAAAAGGGTTTTCTGGACACTGCCCAGATTGACAGGAATTTTTGCTGTCATGGTTGACCTCCCTGTGCTGCATGTAATATATTATGAGGCAAGTTCACAGTCTAGATTATAGAGGAAAAAGAGGAAGAAGAGGAAGAAGCGGAATTAGTCGTTCCGGATCTCCCTTTGGGGCCGGGTTTTGTGCAATCGCCTGTGTTTCTGATCACAGATCAGTAAAAATCGATCGAGGTCGGGGTTTTTCCGCAATCAAGATCAGCGTGTAGAAATCAGACCTGATCCAGGTTCCTCAGACGCATTTTTACAGTTGAGGATCATGTAAAACATATGAGAAGTACTACCGCGAAAGAGCTAATTCGTTCAGTTGTCGCACCTTGGTATCTGCTGGGATGGCCGATACATCTCTATCTGGGGGTATTTAATCCCGCAATATATCAACCCTTTGGCCAGACCGCATTAATTCCGGCACTTCAAGGACTGTGGTATGAAATAGTGCTTCCGAATATCACAGCCTTCGCACTGCTGCTGGCCCTTTTCGAGGTTGTAGTGGGCATTCTGTTGATAAGCAAGGGTCAGTGGGTGAAGGTCGGATTGGCGTTGAGTATCTCTTTTAACATTTTCCTGGTGCTGCTTGGGCTGTCCTCTCCTGCCGAAGATTCGATGTCCGACTTTTTGATGATCCGTCTGCCCAATGTTCTCTTTATTGTTGTGCAGGTACCTTTGTTCGTGGGAAGTTATCCGTCCTGGCTTCCGGCAGTAGTCCGGGGTTGGTTAAAGCGGCCGGCTGGGGGAATCAGCTGAGGCAGGAGGTCGATGGATGACATTTTACGGGCTTTCCCGATTGCTGATCAGCGGCGAATATGCCCTGGTACGGCGTCCACTATACCCGTGCGGGTTGAAAATCATGCTCGGAACCAATCTATACTTCCAGAGCAGTTGGGTCTGGCTGGGAGCGGTTGTGGGGCTGGCGGCTGTTCTGATCCGGATTCCGATCGAGAAGAAGCGGTTGGTGGAACACTTCGGGGAAGCGTACTCGGAATATCAGCAGCGAACCCATACGATCGTACCCTGGATATGGTAATTATGTTCCCCGCGGGACCGACCTATTCAACTATCTATCCTGATATTTTTCCATGGCTTATTCTGAGCACCGATTGAATAAGATAAGTTTGGTAAACTAATACAAGATAGAGGCAGGGCTGAACCGAATAGCTGGTGAATTGGTGCTTTTCTGTTTATGGAAAAGTTCAATTCCCCGGAATGATTTTTTCAACGGAGTTAAGATGGTGAAATCCATTGCTTCTACAATAGAGCAGTACCTGGCTGAGCTGCCGGAGGATCGGCGGGAGGCAATCGAAACAGTCCGTGAAGTGATCCTGGATAACCTTCCTGCCGGGTATGAAGAGGTAATGAACTGGGGGATGATCACCTACCAGGTGCCGTTGGAGGTCTATCCGGATACCTACAACAAGCAGCCGCTGATGTATGCCGCGCTTGCCTCCCAGAAGAACCACATGGCGGTATATCTCACCAGTATCTATTTGGATGAAGATGCCGGAAAAGCATTTGAAACTGCCTATAGAGCTACAAAGAAACGATATGATGCCGGTAAGTCGTGTGTACGTTTCAGGCGGCTGGAGGATCTCCCGCTGGAGTTGATAGGCAGGAGCATTGCTGCTTACGATCCTGAAACGTTTGTAGAGAGTGCGAAGGCAGCACGTTCTCCTCGTAAGTTGTAATCTTCTTGCGCATAGTCATTAAGAATCACAGTAAAGACGTATTCGCAATATGTGCGGATTGAACGGAAGCTTTTATTTTCTTGCGAAACTAAGAACCAGGGCTGTAACACAGCCGCTTGATTGCGACCTGCCATTTTGATATGATGGATTCGCAGGCTGGAAACTTCACCCCAAACATGTCAACTTTCTAAAAACCAAACTTCATTCTTGTTTCTCAGAGCAAACTTTCTCTATCCATGGGTGGAACTTACTCTCTGTAGTCATACCCGTCTCCAGATTTGCTGTTGGCGTATAAAAATAAAGAATAACAGGAGGGTTCCATGTTTAAGCAAGAAATGGGCATCCCATCCATGGGATGGGTGCCGGATTTGCCCGATTTCAGGGACTACCACATAGATCATGACTCGATCTCCGATAAGAACAGACAAAACGGACAAAATCTGTCAGTAAAACAAATGATAGCAAGCGTGGGAGTTAGTGAACCCGGGTCAGTTGATCCTTCTCCACAGGTTGATCTGAGAAAATGGTGTTCGCCCATCGAAAACCAGGGGTCACTGGGATCCTGCACAGCCCAGGCGACCGTTGCCATCGTGGAATACTTCGAGCGCCGCGCTTTTGGCAGGCATATTGATGCCTCGCGCCTGTTCCTGTACAAGGTCTCACGCAACATGCTTCACTGGACCGGGGACACCGGGGCTTATCTGCGTACTGCAATGGGTGCCCTGGTGCTTTTCGGTGTTCCTCCGGAGGAATACTGGCCCTACAAGGTCGAGGATTTTGAAGTCGAACCGCCCGCGTTCTGCTATGCCTTTGCCCAGAACTACAAGGCTATCAATTACTATCGTCTGGACTATCCGGGCATCAGCAAGCCTGATCTGGAGCAGCGAATAAAAGCTAATCTCCGTGCAGGGCTGCCGTCCATGTTCGGTTTTACCGTTTTCAGTTCCATTCAGCAGGCAAAGGAGAACGGTGAAATTCCTTTCCCCACGATGAATGAGACCAGGCTCGGCGGGCATGCTGTGGTTACAGTCGGCTACGATGATAAAGTCAAAATCGAAAACACGAACCAGGGCGGCTCAACGACAAAAGGGGCATTCCTTATCCGTAACTCCTGGGGCAAGGATTGGGGCGATAGCGGTTATGGATGGCTTCCGTATGAATATATCCGCAAAGGACTCGCCATAGACTGGTGGTCCCTGATCAAGCAGGACTGGATCGAGACAGAAGAGTTCAAGGTTTAGGACCGGGTGGAATCCAAATGGAGGAAATCATACAGGGAGCACAATGATTTCCTCCTTCTCAATTTTTCATAAATACTTGCTTTACGATTTTAGGGTATGAGAAGAAATATTCCTTGCAGAAACCAACAGCATGGGGAGAATGGCTTTCTCTATAGCACCCTGGAAATATTCGATCAATAATGCTGGTGTATACTACTCACATGCAGAGAAAGGGCGTTACTCTGCGTGCCTCTATGTAAGTGAAGCCGGAAAAAACAAACTGAGGAAGAATATGAGTAGACTCATTCACGGTGATCGTATCTGCAAGGGTGCTAAAGTGCTCGTTGGCGCTTCTGCACAGATTTGGGATCCATCAGGGAAGCAAATCCTGCTTACGAAGCGTGGAGACAACGGCCGCTGGTGCCTGCCCGGCGGTCAGCTCGATTCCGGGGAGAGTATCAAGGAGACCTGTGCCCGGGAAGTACTTGAGGAAACCGGATTGATTGTTGACGTCGGGCATCTGATTGCAGTATACACAAACCCGGACATGCTTCTTTCCTACGATAAGGAACATCAATATCAGATGGTCTCCTTTCACTTTGCAGTTACCGTCACCGGCGGAGAAGTCGGTCTGAGCGATGAAACTACCGATGTCGGCTTTTTCTCCCTGGAAGAAATCAAGGAAATGGATCTTATGGAACACCATCAACAGCGAATCGAGGATGCGCTGTTGGGAAAGAAAGAGACGCTGGTGAGGTGATTGGCGGTGGATGGAGAAGTTTGGGGAAGGGTATCGGAAGTTCCAATAATGGTGGGGGAAGTTAGAGTGATGGTGTCGGAATTCCTGATGGCGGTAGGGGAAGTTGGAGTGATGGTAGCGGAAGTTCCAATAATGGTGTGAGAAGTTGGAGAGGTGATATTGGAAGTTCCGATGGTGGTGGGGAAAGTTTGACCGGTGGTATCGGAAGTTCCGATGGAGGTGGGGGAAACCTGCATGGTGGTATTCCATTTCCTGGGGTAGTGTCAGAATCTGTGTGTAAATGACATTTTCACAGGTACTCCGCAAGTCTATCATCAAAACGGATGGCCAGTTGATTCAGG
>JAFGNH010000170.1 GCA_016927115.1 Anaerolineales bacterium
AAGAAAGAATGCTTCCCTGTTGAAGGTTCTTCCTGAGCCTGCGAACAATATCTGGTTATGAGGATCCAAAGACTATTCTGTATAATAAGAGTCAAGCCAAACCAGGAGGGAAAACCAATGGCCAAACTGATCACCGCGCTTAACGCCTACCGCCCGAGGATCGATTACGCACCGACAATCGACACCGAAACACTATCCGAATATGTTTCCAGGCGGACATCCCTGAACGCCGGTACTATCCGATTGATCTTGTACGAACTGCATGACGCTATCGCCTTTTTCGCCTCTGAAGGCGCGCCCATCAACCTGGAACGGGTCGGCATTTTCCGCCCCCGTATCAGGGCGGACGGTTCGTTCAGGATCGGATTCCGGCTCTATGCACCGCTTCGCAAATCGATCAATTCCATCGACTATTTCAAAGGGAGACTGATCCATCCCAGGAACATCGGCCTGTCGAAAGAGGAATACATCGCGCTCTGGAACGCCGATCACCCCGACGACCTGATTGAGGCTGCTTAAACTCTGGTATCAAGAGAGAAAAATACGGGTTAACCGGCGGCTAACTGGATTTAACCGTCGGTAAGTTCTTTGTTTGCCGGCAGCTAACTGTATTTTAGCAACGGTCAGGTAATAAATACCGCCGGTTCCCTGGAAGAGAACCGGCGAATTATAAGAGTACCATTGTATGTTCCGGTGATCGACAAAACTGCAAGCTGTCCAGCAGAAGATATCTCAGCGCAGGAAAAGCTCCGTCTGTGGTGTGCTGAGGTATTCGGCGCCATCCTCTGTAACTACGATGTCTTCCTCCAGCCCGACCTGGCCGTAGCCCGGCACCTGCAGGCTGGGCTCGATGGTGTACACCTGACCCACCTCGAGCGGAAGGTCCGGCAGCTCGCCGTAACGGTCCCACTTCGGGCCGAGAATTCCACCGCCGTCATGCGCCAGGCGCCCGAGCTGGTGCCCGGTGGCGTGTTTGAACTCCTCATAACCCGCCCCCGTCACAACCGAACGGGCTGCTGCATCCACCTCTTTACCGGTAACTCCCGTCCGGATAGCAGCAAACGAAGCCTGCACACCCTGAAGCACCGCATCAAACCCGCGCTGTACCTCGGGCGGCGCCTGTGTCTCGCCCGGCCGCAGCATGTACACCATGTGCTGGATATCCGAGCAGTAACCGTCCTTCAAAACACCGAAATCGAAATGTACCAGATGCCCGCGTTCGATCTTCAAGTCGGTCGGCTCGCCGTGCCCGACCGGAGACTCCGGGCCGGTGTTCACGATCGGACAGCCGGAAGGTGTCCAGGCAAGTTCCAGCCCGCGTTCACGAACCAGGCCCTGCATGAACAGGTGCACATCGATCTCTGTCTTCCCCGGGGCGAGAAAGTCATACGCCTTCGCATAGATTTGCTCTGTTTCCTCGACCGCTGCCCGGATACACTGCAGCTCCGTAGCCGTTTTACGCCCGCGCAGCGCACTGATCACTGCTTCGGCACTTGTCAGCCGGTCTGAATATGGTGTACCAGCCAGCATATCACCCAGGAGCTGGTACAATCCATGCGAAAGCCCATCCGCAAGCACATCATTTTTAGAGGTATTGATCGCTATGGTTTTTGGATCCACTTTCTTCAACACGTCCAGCAACGCCGGCCGGATGGATTCATCGTACGCGATCACTTCCGCGTAGGCTCCGATCTTTTGAGCCGCATCCGCCTCAAAACGACCGACGATGGCGATACGATCTCCGCTGCTGGTGAGGATCAGCGCGCTCTGCCATGTCAGGTCTGCATCTCCATAGATCAGCGGCAGCACCGGGTCACCACCCGAGCTGGTTTCGCGCACGAAAGTCAGCCACAGATCGATACCCTTTTCCTTCAATATGGCGGCAGCCTGCTTTGTTTTTTCAAATACAATGGGGTTCATCGATTGCTCCTTTCATGCTATTAGTTTGAAATCAAGACTCATGCAGGAGAAGTATACCTGTGTTTTGAGGAGTAGATACCGGATTACTTCCTGAATTGCCGTTGAATTAATGGAAACTGATTACCACAGCACATCAATCCCATATTCCCTGAATGCAGAATCAGCACTCAGCAGCGGTATTTTTTCCACACGGCACTGAGCCGCCAGCAGTCTGTCGAAAGGATCGCTGTGATAATCCGGTAGATTGTAAACTTCCAGTGAATGACTGATTTCAATAGGCAGTCCGCTGAAGTGGTTCTTTTCCATACTCTGAGGAACCCAGGTGGCAGGAGTATCCGGCAGGATCAGTCTCCCTTTTGCAGTCTTTATAACAATTTCCCAGACACTTGCTGCAGACAGGTAAATCTGATTCCGCCCGTTCACCATGATCTCAAATGCCTTTGAAGACAGCTGCGGATCATTCATGTTCCACCAAAGGAAGGTATGTGTATCCAATAGTGCTTTCATAGATCAAACTCGGGAAGTGGTGAGTCGAAATCAGGTTTTATCACAATCTTTCCCTTTTCAATACCTGGCACACGCGTCGGAGTATCTGTCTGGTATGGAATCAGTCGGGCGATCGGTTTCCCCGCTTTCGCAATAATCACTTCTTCACCACTGACAGCCCTGTTTATCAAATGTGAGAAATGGGTCTTTGCCTCGTGAATATTGTATTGTGTCATTATCTATCTCCCAGTCAAGTATGGACTAAGTCAAAGACTAAGTCAATGGATCATTTTCCGGATCAAGCTGCCGCAATCCACTTCTTGGACCTGCCTCTTTCCCACCACCAGACAGCGATCACCCAATCCGCTCTTCGGCTGCACTCTCCCCCTCCCCCGTGTGCTATAATATCCACCTGCATGGTCCAGATTTCTCTACAGGAACAATCATGAAACCCGATCAAATCACGCACGTCCTGAGCCGTATTCTGCCGACGGTTCAAAAACCCGGGCGTTACACAGGCGGCGAATTTAATCAAATCGTCAAGGATTGGGAGCGCACTCCTCTGCGGTTCGCCCTGGCATTCCCGGATATCTACGATCTGGGTATGTCGAACCTCGGACTGGCAATCCTGTACGATATCCTCAACGCCCGGGACGAATACCTGGCTGAGCGCGTATACACACCCTGGGTTGATATGGAAGAAGCGCTGCGGGAAAACGCCATCCCCCTGTATTCTCTTGAAACAAAGCACCCGCTGAGCGAATTCGATGTACTTGCATTCACACTGCCCTACGAATCGCTCTACACCAATGTACTCAATATGCTCAACCTTGGCGCAATCCCGCTCCACACGGCAGACCGCACAACCGAACACCCGCTGGTAATAGCCGGCGGACACGCCTGCCACAACCCCGAACCCATGGCGGATTTTTTCGATGCCTTTGTTATCGGCGAAGGAGAGGATGTGATCCTCGAAATCGCTGATACTGTGTTTGCCTGGAAAACCTCCAACGGATCCCGAAGCGATCTGCTGGAGAGCCTGGCAGCACTTGAGGGCCTGTATGTTCCATCGCTTGTTTCCGTTTCCTACAATACAGACGGCACCATCGCGGCCTTCGAGCCCCTGAACACTGCGCAGAAGCTGCCGGTGCTCAAACGGATCGTGGCTTTTCTCCCGCCCCCACTCACTCATTTCATCGTGCCCTACATCGACACCACCCATAACCGCATCCCCGTGGAAATCATGCGCGGCTGCAGCAGAGGCTGCCGCTTCTGCCAGGCCGGCTGGATCACCCGCCCGGTGCGTGAACGGTCGCCCGAGCAGCTGCTGGAAGCCATCGAAACCGCACTCCAGGACACCGGGTTTGAAGAAGTCGGGCTGCTCTCGCTTTCCTCATCTGACTATACGCATATCCGGGAACTGGTCCGGATAGTGGGAGATCGTTTCCACGAAGAAAGGATCAACATCTCCCTGCCCTCACTGCGCATTGAATCATTCTCCGTTGAATTGATGGAACTGCTCAAGAAAGATTCACACCGCAGCGGATTTACACTGGCACCCGAGGCAGCCACCGAGAACATGCGTAGTGTGATCAATAAACCGGCCTCCACAGAGGAAGTGCTGGAAACCATGCGCCAGGTGTTCAGCCACGGCTGGCACACGATCAAACTGTACTTCATGATCGGCCACCCGGACGAAACCCTCGAGGATGTCCAGGCAATTGCCGACCTCTGCAAGCAGATCCTGGCGGAAGGCAGGAAGATCGCTGGCGGACGGGCAAAAGTCCACGCCGGAGTGAGCACCTTTGCCCCCAAACCGCACACCCCGTTCCAATGGGTATCCTGTGATAGTGTCGACCAGATCCAGCAGAAGCAGGATCTCCTCCGCAGTGAACTAAGCGGGCGCGGCTTCAAGCTGAGCTGGACAAACCCGAAAGACACCCTGTTCGAGGCATTCCTCACACGCGGCGACAGGCGCCTGGGAAGCGTTATCGAGGCAGCCTGGCAAAATGGCGCAAAATTCGATGCCTGGCACGAATTCTTCGATTTCGACCGCTGGTTGTCAGCGTTCAGCGAGAACAATCTGGATATGGTGTTCTACACACATCGCAGCCGTGACGAGAATGAAATCTTCCCCTGGGATGTGGTGGATGCCGGACCATCGAAAAAAATACTGTGGCGTGAATACCAGCTTGCACTCCAGGGCAAAACCAGGCCGGACTGCAGCGAGCACTGCTTTGCGTGCGGAGTGCAGGTTAAATTCGACCCAATCCGTCCGTCCGAAGAAAGCGATACCTGGAAATGCCCACCTCTGCCTGCAAAGAACCCCCGGGAGAAAGAAACCCTCTCATGAACACAACAACCGTCTTCCGGTATCGTATCCAGTACGGCAAGGGTGTCGATGTTCGCTTTATAGGCCACCTGGACCTGCAGCGAACCTGGGAACGCATTTTCCGCAGAGCCGCCATCCCGCTTGCGTTCACCCAGGGGTTCCACCCCCACCCCCGGCTCAATCTCGGGCTGGCCCTGGCCCTTGGCTGGACAAGCGAATGTGAGTTACTCGATGTATGGCTGACGGAGGAGATCCCACCTGAGCTGCTTCAGGAGCGGCTGGATGCCGTTCTGCCGCCCGCCCTGCCTGTACTCAATCTCACTCTACTGCCGCTGAGCGCACCCAAGCTGCAGAAGCAGATCCGGGCAGTCACCTACCGGGTCACGCTGCCCGCCGAAGAGGATACTACTGCCCCGCTCCGGGAGCGTATCGATCAGCTGCTTGCAGCAGAATCCGTGCAGCGAGAAAGACGCGGAAAAGCATACGACCTGCGCCCATTGATGTTGTCCCTTGAATATGACCGTAAAGACCAACCCGCAGCACTCCTCGTAACGCTTACTGCCGGGCCTTCCGCTACCGGCCGGCCGGATGAGGTCCTGCTGGCGTTATCGATCGATCCACTGGCTGCAGAGATTCACCGAACGGCGTTGATCCTGAACGAGTAGAGAGACAACTCGGAATAGATCCCTCCGCTGGATCAGTTAAATTCAACGCGGGTGAAATACTTCCCCAACTGCAGTGCTGCACTGCGATCACCCTCAACCTGGATCAAACCTCTCAGCAGGATCTGCAGCGGATTTATTTCACCACGCATGATCTGCCGCACATCTTCGCTGTCGGCCTTGAGCGTGACATCGGACCGCATACACCCCCCCTTTTCAATACGGCAGCATGAATCAGCGATCCGCATGCACCATGTGCCGCTTTCACGCCCACTGAGAATGAACTGAACCGAGAGATCAACCCCTTCAGCTTCTTCCGGATTGAAAAAATCCGGTGCCCGGTAGAGCAATTCTTCCAACGACCAGTTTTCCAGCTCAGATAAGTTCATTGCCTGACATCCCCTTCAATTCCGAAGTACAGGTATTTTACCAGTCCTCTGCTGAAAGCCCGGTTCTGAATTAATCTGCAGAACGGTGGAAGCTTTGCTTTTCGACCTGGATGCCGCGGAAGATCAGGTCAGCAAAACGATCCGACAGCTCCAGCGGTTTCAGCCGGCCATACTGCTGATACCAGCTGAACATCCAGTTCTGCATACCCAGTATTGCGAATGACACCACAGACACATCAACAGGGCGGAACACACCGGCACGCACGCCTTCACGCAGGATCTGGCGCCACAGCTGTTCCAGGCGGTCTCGTCGAATAATATGACGAGCCTGGAAATCCGGTTCCAGGCTGCGGTATTCAAGCAGCACCAATGTGGAAAGCTCAATATCTTCGCTTATTCTGCCGACGTACATCTGAATAGCCAGCCGGAGTTTTTCTTCAGGCCTGAGATCAGTATTGACAACTGAATGGAGATCTGCGCTCAATTCATCGAGTTCGCGATCCAGAATTGCGAGGAGAATTTCCTGCTTGCTTGTCGCCTCGCGATAAACCCCCATTTCACTCATGCCTGCCGCACTGGCAATATCTTCTACCGTGGTGTTGTGAAATCCTCTTTCAATAAACAGACGTGTTGCCGCTTCAAGAATCGCATGCTTTAACATAATCCAGCTCCAGGGAAACCTGCCAATTGATCCTTTTCCCAGGTCCAGTTTTTTAAACAGCCCGGAAGGAATCCCATTCCGAATCAGAGTGCTGATTTCAGGATTGTCTCCAGTGAGGTATTTTCCATTGTGACAGGATTACCCTTCATGCTGCTGGACTTCTTTGCTTTTTGTATTACCTCATCAAAATCCTGGGAAGTCAGACCATGTGTCGCCAACCCACCAATATTCAGAAACCGAGTCAGGTCGTAAATCTTCTGATAACCATCCATCGGTGCTGCATCGATCTGCCCGGTCAACAGGACAGCCAGTTCCGTAAGCCGCTCCAGGACAGGTTGATTTTCCTGCTTCTCTGCCAGGAGGATATTTTCTTTAAGCACCGGGGCTAAAAGTGCTGCACACACAGCCCCATGAGGGGCGCCAAGCATTCCGCCAACAGGACCTGCAAAACCATGTACCGCGCCAAGGCCGCTGTTAGCCAGGGCCATTCCACCAAACAGGCTTGCCACAGCCATATCCCTGCGGGCGGCCTTGTCCCCGCCGTCCTCAAAGAGGCGGGGCAATGCGCGGATAGCGCGCGGGATTCCCTCTCTGGCCAGTGCATCTGTGATGGGTGTAGCACGACAGGAAAGGAATGGTTCGATCAGCTGTGCGAATGCGTCCATACCGGTGTTAATAGTAATATCTGCAGGAAGGGTATAGGTCAGCTCCGGATCGACAACAGCCAGTTGGGGAAGCAGAAAGTAGCTGCGCAAACTTACCTTTACCCTGTGTTCCGGGGAAGAAAGCACAATATTGCGAGTGACCTCAGTTCCTGTCCCTGCCGTTGTCGGCACAGCAATACATGGAAGCGAGGGTTCTGTAAGCTTGCATCCTTCACCAATGACCTCAAGATACCGGCTAACGGGGCCGGTGTTTACAGTCAGCGCCGCCAGTGCTTTGGCGGTATCCAGTGCACTTCCCCCACCCACACCGATGATTACGTTACATCCCTCACGCCGGACAGCTACTACACCTTCCTCAATCACAGAAACTGTTGGCTCTCCGGAAACAGAGAATAAAGAATTTTTTAAGCCGGATTCCTGCAGGGAATCGAACACACCCTGTGCTCGCTGGGGATCCGAACCGGTTACAATCATCACTTTCGAACCAAAACCGGCTGCATACCCACCTATCCCCCTGATTGACCCCTCTCCAAAGAAAATCCGTGAGGCAGTCGCAAACTCAAACAGCATGATGGGTCTCCCATCCTGCAGTTTGCGGGAACAGTGGTATGAATTTTATGCTCGATCTGGGTTCTGCCATCATATCTGCGACCGTATCCCGCCAGCGCAAATAATGTTCCGTTTCCTTATGCCGTCCGGGGGCATCGACTGTCCGATAGACTTCCACCAGAACAAACGCACATGGATCGTCCTGCTGCTGAACAACATCAAAACGGACAATGCCCTGTTCCTGAAGGCTGCAGCGCGCATTCTCCAGCGTAGCAGCAATAAAATCCTCAACGTAATCAGGTAAAACCTGGACATAGACAAGAACAACGAGCATTCAGGAACCCTCCCGGTAGACTGCTGTGCACATATAGAGCGTCTATCCTTGCGACAGAGTCTCCAGATTAATTACAGTCTAGCCATTCTTCCAGAAGGATGCAACCCTCAGACACGGTATTCATGAATCTGCCGCAGCCTGACAAAGCAGTTCTGTATTATGTCTGCAAAGCAAGATTCCCAATTCTTGTAACACATAAACCGAATCTTCTCTTCGAGCAGCAACCTGGCAGTACCGAAGCTGGTGGACTTGATTTACGTTACAGAGTAATCTCGCCTGGAATGAATCCATTGGCTGAGTCGCGTCAAATGAAGGTTGCTTCGAACGCTCGTCTCATTCCGAAAAACATTTTGGTGTAACTTCGTTATCTGCCTTTACCTTGCGTTTACTTTTCTTTCCGCAATTCTTTACATACCTCACATTACGAATAACTTAGACTTGTTTCGAGGTTTGGTCTATTAAATTTATGAGAGAGGTGACGTGGAGCTATGACAGAACCCACGATCAACAGCCTGTTGAAAAAGGCTGAATCCCACGCGTTAAACAGCGATTGGCTGAATTCCATAGCTGCCCTGCAGCAGGTACTGCAGCTGGAACCTCAGCATGCAGCAGCAAATTTCACACTCGGCACACTGCTGATGGAAACCGGCAGTCCTGCAGAAGCGATCTCCTATCTGCGAGCCTGTATCCTGACCACCCCCGATCACGAAGAAGCATCCGTCAGCCTGGCCAAAGCTCTGGCGCAGACTAATAAATTCCAGGAAGCCGAACGGATCCTGACCGGGATCACAGGGAATAACCCCGAGAATCGCAGCGCATGGAATGCGCTGTCCCAGATTCTGATCCTTCAGGATAACCGTATCAGTGAAGCAGTCCAGATTCTGGCGGCACTGGTTCAGACCGATCCTACCGATCCCGATGCTCTGTACCTGATGGGCAAAGTGTATGAAAGTGTTGAAGATACCAATTCTGCACTTGAAATGTATCACCAGATACTGCGTCACCATCCTTCAGAACAAAGAGCCCAGGCCGCGCTGCAGGGTCTTGGAGAACCCACTACCGGCATTACTCTGCCTTCGGTATGTTTTATCGGTCCTCCCACATTCTCCACGGAAAACAGGTTGGGGCTTCCCGCAAGAGAGTTGTCCGGATTGGGCTACCCTGTTTCGGTGCATACATCCTGGGATCAGAGTATGGTGGCTCCTGATATTTTCGTTTTCAGTGAACCTCATTCAAATCCTGTATTCCTGGAAGCGTTCCTTCAGAGCAAAGCTGCGGGGAAAAAAGCATTTGTCAATCTGGATCTGCACTACCCCTCACTGACCAGCAACCATCCCAGGTACCATGAGTCCGGCCCCGGGAACCCGGAAGGTATCCAGGCCCTGGAACATATCCTGGATTCAGCCGATATGCTTTTAACTTCCAGCCAGGCACTGTCGGATGCATATCAAAAACCGGGGCGTCCAATCCAGATGTTCCCGCCTGTCTGGAATCCCGGAAACGAATTATGGCATAAACCACCTGAGAAGCGGGAAAAAATTCATCTCGGTCTGATAGGTTCTCAGCTGCAGAAAGGTGATGCAGAAGTGTTGAAGGGTCCTGTTGAGACGCTATTTGACCTTAACGAAAATCTTATGCTTATGGTACTTGAGGACTTTTCTCTGCTCGACCTTTTCAGCGGGATCAACGAACAGCGCAAGCTGTTCCTCCCCGCTGGTCGTTTCGAAGATTATCCCTATCAGCTCTCTCATATAGATATCCTGTTGATTCCAGGCGGGGATTCCCCCATCCATCAGACTCGTTCGGATCGGCCTCTGCTGGAAGCCGGTATCCGCCGCATTCCCTGGGTGGCTTCTCCCTGCCCCTCCTTTAAAGATTGGCATGAAGGGGGTATTCTGATCGAGAAACCGCTGGATTGGTTATCAACTCTGGAAAACCTGATCGCCGGGGAAGAATTACGTTCTGTGCTTGGTGAAGCCGGAAGCCGGCAGGCACAGAGCCGCACTATAAGGCAGTCCATTTCGAGATGGCAGGAACTGATCCGGAGCGTACTCTGACACATACACGGATCCGTTCTCTACCGGGAGTCATCATGCAAAAAACCAGTAATCTGAATGAATACTTACAGAAGGCGCTTAACCTGTTCCAGGAGGTCAAACTGGATGAATCAAGAATGTGGATTGACCGCATCATCGAGAAAGATCCATATTATTGGCAGTTCCCGATCGGTGGAAAGCAGCCCCAGCCTGGGTGGTGCCCAGAGAAGTGATTTTTTTAGAATCGACCGCCCGTACGCAGAGGGCCTGGGTGGATGTCTGTCAACAGATTATGGTTCACGGCAAATCCGCCCAATAATTAAGGAAAACGGCTATGCAAATAAAACCCTTCCCGAAAAAACTCAGCAACCTCAAGGACCGCTTCAGAGGCCGGCGAGCCTTCATCCTGGGCAATGGGCCCAGCCTGACCGACCTGGATCTTTCCCACCTGGAGAATGAGTATACCTTCGGCGTGAACAGCATCTTCTACCTGTTTGAAGAAATCGGATTCAAACCATCTTTCTATGTCGTGGAAGACACGCTTGTGGCAGAAGACCGTGCTGCCGAGATTAATGAGCTCGACGGAATGGTCAAAATTTTCGGGACGTATCTAAATTACTGCATAAACGACAGTAAAAATACTTTATGGGCGAACGTTCTTTTTAATTACGAAAACTATTCCGGTTTTCCCCACTTCTCGAGAGATGCCTCCCAATGCCTCTGGGTGGGCGGCACCGTATCCTATGTCTGCATGCAGCTCGCCTATATGATGGGTTTTGATCCTGTTTACCTGATCGGCTTCGACCACTCATATAACATACCTGACGATGCAGATATCGAAGGCACCATCATCACTTCAACTTCTCAGGATCCCAACCATTTCCACCCCGAATACTTCGGCAAAGGAAAACGATGGCATCTGCCCAGAGTTGACCGCATGCAGCTGTCTTACCTTAAAGCAAAAAAGGTCTTTGAACAGGATGGCAGGCAGATCGTCAATGCTACGGCCGGCGGAATGCTTGAGGTCTTCCCCCGTATCGCGTACGCCGCTATTTTTAAGGACGACGAAACGCGCAGCGGTAAGGATCAGAAAACAGCTGGAAAGCCCTCGAAAAAAGCAGCGGAAACCCCGCCTCCTGATCTCTCCGTTATCGTCTGTACCTACAACAACCATGTTTCTCTGGTAAACACCCTCGAAAGCCTCTACCAGCAGAGCCTCTCACCTGACCGGTACGAAGTGCTGGTAGTGGATAATAATTCCGATGACCAGACAAAAGCTATATCAACGTCCTTCCCCCGTTGTAAATATGTATTTGAGGAGAAACAGGGACTTGCCCAGGCACGAAACACGGGCATCGCTGAAGCAACCGGCCGCATAATCGCCTTTATCGATGATGATGCGGAAGCTGATTTCGAATGGCTCAGCAGAATTCTTGCCGCTTTTGAAAAAAACGAAAACATTTGGGCCGCGGGCGGGAAAGCCCTGCCGATCTGGGACGCAGAAAAGCCTGCCTGGCTTACCGAAACCTATTACCGTTCCCTGAGCCTGCTGGACTGGGGTGAAAATATCCGGCCGCTGGCCTGGCCGGAAAGGATCATCGGGACAAATTGCGCATTTCGTAAAGCAGTCTTCGAGGAAATCGGACGCTTCCAGACAGACCTTGGACGGGTCGGTTCTGTGCTGCTCGGTAATGAGGATACAGAAATCCAGGAACGAATCCACGAAACCGGGCACCAGGTTCTCTACGTGCCTGATGCAATCGTTCACCACCACGTACCTGCAGATCGAATGACAGAGGCATATCTCCAGAAGCGGGATGAAGGGCACAGAATCTCGCAGCAGATCCTGCAGCTGCGCACAGAGGGCAAAGAAGCAGAAGCAAAAAAGATGGCGGAGAATTATATACTCCAGCAGCAGCTTAAGGAACATGAAGCTACTATCAACCGCACCCTTCCTCAGTCGAACCTCAGACTGGCAACCTACAAGGATATCCATCGTGGGCAGCGCTGTGTGATCATCGGAAACGGACCCAGTCTGAACGACATGGATCTCTCCTTCCTGAAAAACGAAATTACCTTCGGTACCAATCGGATCTATCTGGGTTTCGAGCGCTTCGGTTTTACACCGGATTACTACCTTTCCATTAATCCGCTTGTGATCGAACAGAGTACAGAGGAAATCCTGGCCGTTCCCGCGCCAAAATTCCTCAGCCTGCATGGGATCAAACATATCCCTGAAGATCGCGAGGATGTAATGTACCTCCAGAGTGTGGACAGCCCGATTTTTTCTCGTGATCCTCGCTCAGGAATCTGGGAAGGATATACCGTTACCTATGCAGCGCTTCAGCTTGCCTACTATATGGGATTCTCCGAGATTTACCTGATTGGCTGTGATCACAGCTTCGCCACGACCGGCCCTGCCAATGCCGAAATCACCTCACAGGGAAAAGACCCGAATCATTTTGATTCTTCCTATTTCGGCAAGGGAACACGCTGGCATCTGCCCGACCTGGTTAACTCCGAGATGGCATACGGCCTGGCGAGGATGGTGTATGAGGCGGAAGGACGGCACGTATACGATGCAACGCTGAATGGAAAATTGAAGGTATTTCCGAAAGTGGATTATCGTGAATTCTTCCTCGATTCCCCCCCGGATAAAGAAATTCCTGCAAAACTTCAAACAGGTGAAACCATACAAGGGTCTCCGATCCTGGTCAGCGCCCTGGTATCCACATATAACGATGAGAAGCTGCTGAGAGCCTGCCTGGATGATCTTGAAAATCAGACTATCGCTGATCGAATGGAAATCATTGTGATCGACAGCGGTTCCGAGCAGAATGAAGCTGCCATCGTTGCGGATTTCCAGGAACGGTACGCAAATATCCTGTATATCCGCACAGAGCGTGAGAGCCTGTACCAGGCGTGGAACCGCGGCATTCTGAAAGCCCGTGGCCGGTATATCACCAACGCAAATACTGACGACAGTCACCACCCGGAAGCGCTGGAAAAACTGGTCGCCGCACTGGAAACACATCCGGAAGCAGATCTGGCATATGCCGACTGCCAGTGGAGCGCCAGGCCGAATGATTCCTTCAACTCAGCCGACACTCTGCGTGACATCCATTATCCAGCCTTCCACCCCGCCCTGAACATGCTTTACTGCCCTCTCGGCCCTCATCCTGTCTGGCGCAGAAAAACATTTGAAAAGATCGGCCTGTTTGATGCACGCTTCAAAGCAGCCGGTGATTACGAATTCCTGCTTCGCTTTACCGCTGCCGGACTGAATGCAGTTCATGTACCCGAATTACTGAGCGTTTTCTATCAGAACACCAGCGGGCTGACACTCGGTGCCAATGTGTCCGAAGAAGAGAACATGCGCATCCTGAACCGCTACCGCTCCTCTACCCCTATCCAATCGATCTGCCGGGTCACACCTGGCGATAAAACCAGCGAAGCGCTGGCATGGACTGCACTCGGAAATCAGGCCATCCGTTACCAGGTCCCCTGGCTTGATGAACCTGTCTCAGACCCGAACTATGCTGCTTACTGCTACCTTAAAGCAATCGAAACAGAGCCCATCATACCAGCGCTGAACAACCTGATCGCTGTGCTGGGCGCCATGGGGAACTGGGATCAGTGTGAAGCTCTTCTGGCCCAGCTTCCACCCGGAGAAATGCCCGAAATGCGACGTACAGTGACACAACGCGAGGTGCTGCAGCTGCTGCCTGTCGACATCGAACCCGCTGTGCAGCCGCTTTCCTGTCAAGTGGAACAACCGGAGCCTGCAGTAAGACCGCACAGTTCTCCGTCCAGCAGTTCAGCTCCCGAGGGATTCAACGTTATCAGCTACGCCAGCGGCAACCTGGGTATCGGTGTAACCGCCCGCAATGTCATCCAGCTTCTGCTTGACCACGGGTATCCTGTTTCCATCCTCGACATCGATCCCGGATTCGGCCGCGGCGGGAAAGACCTGCGCTTCCAGATGCATACCGTCCCCAATCCGGAAGATCTGCCTCACTCGATCAACCTCTTCATTCTCCCGCCCGGGGATCTCAGCGCTGTTCTGCAGCAGGCAGGAAGCCGCTTCTCCATGCAGCAGCGGTTGAACGCCGCCTTCAGTATGTGGGAACTCCCTCGACTTCCCAGGGATTGGATTCCGACCCTTGAAGCAATGGATGTATTGATCGCGGAATCCGCCTTCATCGAGCATGCATTCAGTTTCAATCTCTCCGGTGTACACACAATCGCCGCCGACCATCCGCTCTATCTGCCGGATCGAATTCAGCCCAATCGTGCCCGGTTCGGCCTTCCTGAGGATGGCTGCCTGTTCATTACCAGCTTTGAACCATTCAGTGATCCCCAGCGCAAAAATCCGATGGCGGTGGTGCAGGCATTCGAAATGGCTTTCAAGCAAGAAAATAACACTCATCTGATCCTCAAGCTGAATAATGCCCAGCATGAAGGATCGTTCCATCCACTGGTTGAAGCGCTCCAGAAGCGCTGTCTGGCAAACCCTGACATCCATATCCTTAGCGAGACACTCACATATCGGGAAGTGCTGGAGTTATATGCCAGTTGTGACAGCTTTGTCTCGCTCCACCGTGCTGAAGGGCTCGGCCTGGGCCCCATGGAAGCGATGGCTCTCGGAAAACCTGTCATCGCTACCGGATGGTCGGGGAATTTGAGCTATATGAACCATACCAATGCCTGTTTGGTCGGGTATCGGCTCATCCCGGTTGATGGCACGATTCCGGCTTACAACCGGGAACGACTGGGTAGTGGAGCTGTGTGGGCTGACCCTGACCCGGCAGAAGCAGCTGCCTGGATGCGCCGCCTTGCCGAAAATCCCGAACTCCGAAGCACGATCGGCGGGAAGGCACAGCAAGCGATCCGGAACCACCACAAAAAAGCTGAACAAGCGTTGTTTATCGAGGAACTGCATGCCATCTGGCGGCAAAAACAGCTGTTTACGAATTTCCAACCGGTCAGCAGCTTCCATACAGAATCATCAGTACAAAAAGCTGCAGATCTTAAAGATGCATCTGTAGATATCGTCATCCCTGTCTACGGACAGGCCGACCTGCTCAAGCGCTGTGTGAACAGCGTGCTGGAAACGACAGAAAAAGCACACCTGATCCTGGTCGATGACTGCAGTCCGGACAGTGAAATTCAGGAAGTTTTCTCCACCTGGGAAAACAACCCGCGCGTCACACTGGCTCGTACGCTTCAGAACTCCGGCTTTATCGGGTCTACACGACTGGGGGCAGGCATCGGTAACGCGCCTTTCATCCTGTTTCTCAACTCCGACACAGAGGCCCCGGAAGCCGGATGGCTGGAGGCCCTTATCCCTGAAGAACCGGATATCGCCGTCACCGGTGCAAAACTGCTGTACCCGCCCGACGCGCCCGAGCCTTTTGCCGGAACGATCCAGCATGCCGGTGTAGCCCGAAATAACCTTGGCGTTCCGTACCACCCATTCATCGGCCAGCCCGGAACTATCCCGGAAGCATCGCTGGCAAAAGATATCAACGCGATAACCGGAGCCTGCTTCCTTGTTCGTCGTGAAGTCTGGGAACGGCTGGGAGGCTGGAATCCCGCTTTTGGACGTGGTGTGTATGAGGATGTTGATTTCTGCTGGAGAGCTCGTTCACAGGGCTTCCGTGTCCGTTATAAGCCGGGTGCTGTGCTGTATCACCATGAAAGCGCCAGTCGGAGCGAGAATGGCCGACATTCCCTTAACGAACATATGTCCGCGAACCTGTCTACACTTCTGGAAAGCTGGCCGGGTATTACTTCCGATGAAGCGCTCTTTTACGCTCCGGAAGTCATCTCAGGCTGGCGACAGGCGGAACAACTGCTGCAGCGTGCACAGAGAGAGCTTTCTGAAGGAAAATTCCAGGCTGCAGTGCAGACCATGCAGTTAGCTGTGAAGGCAGCACCAAATCAGCCTGAAGTCCTGATTGGCTATGCACAGCTTCTCCTCCAGCAAAACAAGCACAAACCGGCCCTCGAGTCCCTTTATGCTGCGGTAGCCAATGCTCCCACACACTGGAGCGCACGGTTCCTGCTGATGGATACCCTCATCAACACACACAACGCTGCTGAAGCCTGGCAGCAAAGCCAGATCCTGCTGCACTATTTCCCCGAAAACGAGGAAATAAAACAGCGCAGAAGGCAGATCCTGTCCATGGACCCCACCCTGGTGTCTCCGAGCAGCACATCCCGTGCAGAACAACTGCTCGAAAAGCTCCTGCAGTCAGAAGATATGGTTGCCCTGCTGGAAGAACATAGAGAGGAATTGGATGGAACATTCCTCAGCCTTGTCCAGGAGTATGTGAATACAGCTGAAAAACAGGGTCATTTCGAAGTAGCCGCAGCCATGACAAACCTTATGGTTTATGTTGAGCAAGTATTGGCTTCCAGCTCTTCCGGTCTGGAAAAACTCAATCCGGATCAGATTCTCAATTATCTGCTCGATGCAGCAGACCCGGTGCAGGCACTCGTTGATACAGAGCCATTCTTTACCGATGCTCTCCTCGACCATATCGAAGAGCAGGCTTTCCACTCCGCAACAAGCGGGAACAAGGGGATGTCTGCCGGCTACCATGAACTCGCTGATTATGTCCGTGATGTCCTGCAGAAAACGAACGGAAGGGGAAGCCTCCCCGATGCAGAAATCTTGCTGCAGGAAATCCTTGCCGCTGAGGACATCCTTACTGTTCTGCAGAAGAATGAACACAGGTTGACACCCGCACTTCTGCACCTTGTTCAGGACAACATCCATGAGGCAGAAGCCCATGGCATGGAGGAAGTTGCCCGGGCACTCGAACATCTCGAAACATACCTGCAGCATCTTCTCGTTCCAGCCGCGCTGTCGGCTGCAGATAATGCCGAAATGACAAAAGAAGAAGACTGAGAAATCCGTGCAAAATAAAAAGCGAGTGGCAGGAATGCCTGTTGACACAAACGGGCCTTGAAAATAATCCCGTCTGGATCCTCTCGCATGCCTGAAAGAGCAGCAGCAGGTGCCCGGATTTTCGACCAATTCGGAGATGGAAAATGTGCCTCAACCTGACGATAAATCACCCTGATTCAACTGACTGAGAACACGCTTGATAAAAGCAGCACTGGAGTATCTGACACGGGCCAGGAAAACTGACCCGGCAAACCTGGAAACCTTTCAAGTATCCGAATGGTTTCTGCACAGTTGCACAGGTTTCTACGGGGCAGGCTGACTGACACGATAAACATCAATTTTTATCATGTTTCACCTATCCTTTAGGGTGCGTTTACGTTTCTTTCAGCACCCCTTTACAGACCGTTCAGCAATTGGCTGTTAGTCTTAGGAATGATGTAGTAGCTTCGATTCTCCATATCTAATCATATACAGTGGGATCCGATGGGCTGGTTAATTTTACATGTCTGATCTTGAATTTCGCAAACAACTTGGGCGATCACATCTTAATGCAAACAAACTGGGGCTCGCCCTGAGTATTTTTGCAGAGCTGGTTGAGGAATACCCGGATGATGTTGAAAGCCACATCATCCTGGGTGACTGCTATCTGGCTGGTGCAGATTATCAGTCCGCACAGCAGTTATATCAGCAAGCCCTGCAGATAGATCCCGACTCTGCTGATATTATTCGACGGCTGCAATTGACCCAGGCAGAATTGCTTAAGCAGGAACATTTGCCTGAATCATTCAGGCTTCCGACCAGCAAAGACAGCCTGTCGATGCTCCTGCAGGAACTTACCGGGAGAACCGGTCCGGTTGCAGACAACGAAATCCGCAGTGCAGCAGATCTGCTGCAGGAGATGGTCAACAGCAGCCAACCCGCAGAAGTTGTTGCCAGGCATCTCGACCAGATCGATGTCCTCCTGCCCGCTCTTCTGGAATTGAACATCAAACAGGCCGAAGCAGATGGGAAACCCGACCTCGCTGCCGCACTGCAAATTCTTCAGGAGAATATCCAGCTCCAGAAAAAGAGTTTCCCGACCTACCCCCAGGCTCCCATGATTGAGAACCTTTCGGAGCCAGACAGAAACATTCGTTTGCTGATCATCCACCCTGCCGGATATCCATCCGCGCGACAGTTACAGATCCGGCAATCTCTCCAGCATATTAAAACTCTGGAACTGGTTGACATGGATCAGGATGTGGATTCGGCACTACCTGAAGAAATTGATCTTGTGCTGGCGTTCAACCCACACACTGATGCAGGAATCATCAAAAAACTGGCGGACCTGGCATCAGGAAATATCCCGGTCGTTCTGGATCTGGAAACCGATTTCGAAAATCTCCCGATCCACCACCCACAGTACCCTCTGCTGGGATTGGGAACAGCAGCCCGTGCCAAAACGTACTCCGCCTGCCTATCTCTGGCTGACGTTATAACAACACCCTCCTACATCCTGGGAGCCCAGCTGAAAACAATGGGGCATGAAACCGTTTTCCTCCCCGATGGATGGGATCCAGAGAATCCACTATGGCAAAAGGAATCTCCCCAGCGACAGACCATCAACATTGGCTGGATAGGTTCTCCGGGTTATCTTGAAGATATTGCTTCGGTCCGGCGATCCATTGTCCGCATACTCAGGGAATTTCCCCAGACGCAGCTTGTCATCAGCGGCGATCCACAGGTTTATCAGCTTTTCGATAATCTGCCAGAATACCGGCGGGTATTCCTTCCTCAGGTAGACCAAGAGGATTTTCCATCTCTCCTTGCCCAACTGGATATCCGTCTTGTTCCGATGCGCAACACCGTATATAACCGATCTTCATCTGATCGCCCTCTCCTTGAAGCAGGTATACGTAAGACTCCCTGGATTGCATCCCCTATCCCTGCTTTTAAGAACTGGGCGGCTGGAGGACGGATCTTACACAATCGGGAGGATTGGTACACCTGTCTGAAAACACTCATTCAGGATCCCAATTTAATCCGGATGCTCGGTTATGAAGGATTCCAGACAGCACAGGAACGGTCTGTTATTGAACTCAGTAAACAGTGGCAAAAGCTGCTTGTCAGCCTGATGTCACGATCGACACAGCTTGTCCGGGAAAGCGGCCAAACAACTGTATCAGAAAGGGCTTCATGAAAATCGTTTATGTCTATGCAGACAATCAGCGTGAGTGGAATTGCAGCGAATGGCGCTGTGCCGTCCCTGCTCGTGCAATCAATCGCACAAAAGGGCACCAGGCTGTTTTACTCTGGATAGAAGATTTTATGAGGACATCGCCAGCGGCAGTGGATACCTGTCAAGATGCAGACCTGATTGTAGTTCAGCGCAACCTCTTTGGTCCAACACTGGCAGCTATACAGCACTGGAAAGCGCGCGACCGGGTGGTTATTGCGGATTTTGATGATGCCTATGATCTGATGCCCCCCAGTGTAGGCAGCTACGATTTCTGGAGGCACGGGATCGCCAGTGAAAATGGTACTCCTCTCGAGAATGTCCAGCGTGTCGATCCACCACCTATTACTCAGTTCCGCTGGGGTCTTCGTCTGGTGCATGCAGCAACTGTGCCTTCCAAACGGCTTGCAGACGACTGGTCAACATACACTTCAATAAACTACGTTCCAAACTACATTGATCTTGAAAAATACACATCCGCTGCGCCTGTTCCACACGAAGGAATACATATAGGCTGGGGAGGAAGTCTCTCTCATTTCGACAGCTTTAATCATCAAGGTGTGTTGACAGCATTGAAAAGGATTTGTCAGAGCAGACCGCAGGTGAAAATTCTGATTAATGGGTCCAACAGGGAAATCTTTGATCTGCTGCCCGTTCCTCAGAACCAGAAAATCCTTCGACCCTGGGTCCCCTATGATCAATGGGCACGCGAACTGGCTACCTATGACATTGGACTTGCGCCCTTGAATGGCCCATATGATGACCGTCGCAGCTGGATAAAGGTGCTGGAATACCTTGTTTTGAAAATCCCCTGGGTCGCATCTGAAGGTCCGGCTTATCATGAACTGCGACCGTACGGCTGGCTGGTGCAAAACAGTGCCCAGTCATGGGAAAGAGTTCTGTTGGATATGATTGATCATATCGATGACTATCGTGCAGAGGCAAGCAGGGAAGCATATCTATATGGAATCAGTCAGAGCATAGATGGCAATATTGATAAGTCACTCTCAATTTATGCAGAAATTATCGAAAAAGCCAGAGGGGTCAGAGTCAATCCATCCATTAAGGTAGAAGCTGAAACAAAGCGTGGGAGCTAAGAAAATGTTAGGTTCAAAAAAAGCAGCAATCGATTTTGATGAGCAGCCTTTACCTTCCGCAACACTTCAGATTCGAATCCCGGCAGGCGAATTCATCATGGGAACCAGCAACCAGCAGATCCAGAGTCTGTTGAGGACTGAAGAATGGGCAAACGAATGGATAGAGAAGGATCTGTTCAAGATTGAACAACCACAGCACATAATCGCTCTTCCGGCCTACTCAATCGCTCGTACTCCGGTCATCAATCATGAATATCAGGAATTTATCCTTGACACGAACCATCGCGTACCTCGCCATTGGATGGGTTTTTCCTTTCCTGAAGAAACTGAAAACCACCCGGTAACGGAAGTATCTCTCGCCGACGCACTCGCCTTCTGCAGCTGGCTCTCCAAAAAGACAGGTTCTACCTTCCGCCTCCCCACTGAAGCCGAATGGGAACGAGCGGCACGGGGCGATGACGGGCGTATGTATCCCTGGGGAAATGAATTCGATCCCTGGCGCTGCAACACGAAGGAGCGCGGTAAATCCGGTGCCACACCGATTTTGAGCTACTCACCGGGTGGAGACAGCCCCTGGGGTGCGGCCGATATGTCCGGGAATGTGATGGAATGGACACACAGCACTATGCAGCCATATCCATTCAAACAAATACCGCCTCAATCCGGCAAGGAGGAATGTGTGGTAAGAGGAGGATCATGGTATTACAGCCGACGTCTGGCACGATGCTCTTCACGTGAAACAGTTCTATCCACACTCACCTCCCCGGCTCTTGGCTTCCGGGTTGTTCAGACAGACTGACATAGTACACTCCCCACCTGTACCTGATCCGTAACAGCAGGACCGTAAATTACACCTGACTCCCGACCGGTGCGTTGCACCGGTTATTTCTATCGTTGTAAGATAAACCCTTCACGCGATTCTCCAGCCGGATCCCCCCTGCCAAAAAGATATTTACGGTTCTTTTACGCTCGAGTCTAAAGTCTTTCCAGCCCCAACCGATAACAGAGCATAACAGAAACAAATGAAGGTAATTCTTATTCGGAGGTGTCCATCGAATAATTACTTCAGCAAGACCAACCTTGACGCTGAACTTGGGGCTCCAGTCAGTGTCGCCTCTCTCGAATTGGAGCCAAACCAAATCTTAGGGAAGGATCCCTATTTTTCGATAACAAGGAGGTTATCATGGCAGGTGTAGACCTAACTCGTATTGCTGGAAATATCCAGGCACTGAATTCACTGAACTCACTGAACAAGATCAACAATCAGCTGGCAGCTCATCAGCTGCGGCTCTCGACCGGCAAGCAGATCAATGAAGCGGCCGACGATCCTGCGGGCATGAGTATTGCCACAACTTTCGATATCCGCCGCCAGAGCCTGTCCACGGTTCTCAAATCCATTGGTGACGGCAAGAACTTGCTTGCTACCGCTGAAGGTGGTTTGACCAAGATCCAGGACATTCTGGTCAAGATGAAGAATAAAGCCCTCGAAGCACAGGGCGACACCATCGGTGCTGACGAGAAGGCAGCCATCCAGAAACAGGTTGTCTCCTTCAGAAACGAAATCGATGATATCGTCAGCGCCACTGAATGGAACGGCACAAAGCTGCTTTCCGGTTCCGCAGGCAGCGGGACCCCAAGCTCTCTGGCCTTCCTGACCGGCGCAGATGGCAGCACCACATCCTTCGATCTCGGACAGGGTTTCGCGATCAGCGGCAGCGGCACATCCGGCATCAACCTGAGCGCCATCGATGTCAGCAGCAGCGCCTCAGCAGCGATGACAGCTATCAATTCGGCCATCGATCTGCTCAAGACCGGTATTGCCGATGTCGGCTCCTTCACCGCTCGTTTGACCTTCAAAGAAGAAGCTCTCACAATCGCTCATGCCAACACCGAAGCGGCATACAACCGGATTATGAACGCCGATATGGCAAACGAACAGGTGCAGGCAAGCAAGCTGATGATCCTGCAGCAAACAGCAACGGCCATGCTTTCTCAGGCCAACATGGCTCCACAGTTCGTTCTGTCTCTGTTCCAGTAAGCTTGAAACACACGATAGTCCACGGGGAGCACAGCAGTGCTCCCCGTACTAGTTTGAAACCAGAACCGGTAACTCCTGAGGGAACCTGATGAGCAGTTACGTAGGATCACTTGACAGCAATTATGTAAATCTTATTTCCAATTTGATGACTATTGAACGTCAACCGCTGGAACGGATGGAAACCCGCCGGGATACCATTTCCCTCCAGCGAAATACCTACTCTGACTCCCGGACCAAACTCGACGCTCTGCAGGATTCACTCCAGGCTCTGATCAGTACGGATGCTTTCTACAACTTTGAAATGGGACGTTCCTCGAATATCATTCCATCTGACCCGGACGCCACAGTTCTCACGGCCAGCCCTTCATCAACCGCAGTCCCCGGGAAATATTCTGTGGAAGTCACACAGCTTGCCCTGGCCGATCGCGATGCTTCCTCAATACAAGCCGGCACTGACGTGCCCCTGCGTTATAGTGGGGACTTCTGGCTGGGCGGAAACGGAACCGCATCCGTCTCGGTAATACCGGACTCCACCATCACAGCCGCAGGCACCAGCGCAGCTCTCAATGATTGGTCTGAGCTGGGAACCAACTCATACGATGTTGAAGTAGCTGAATTTGACGGTGTAATGAAATTCCGCCTGAAGGATGTCGATGGCAATAAAGTTGGTATCAAGAACCTGTCTTCCGGTGATGAATCCCTGACCACATCCTGGCAGGAGATCACCGGTGGTACCATCGATACCGGCCGAGGACTCACCCTCACCTTTTCCGGTACACCCTCAAGCGGCACAACCTCTGTCGAATACACAGCAGCTGGGACCAGCGTATCCATTGAGGAAAGCGACACCCTGGTAGACATTGCATCCAAAATAAACAATGCCGGCCAATCGTTCGGCAGGGAAATCGAAGCGACCATCGTCGACAACCAGCTTCTCCTTAGTGCCGCCAATACCGGAACCAATCACACAATGATCTATTCCGATGGTATAGGTTTGGGCTTCACCGATCTGCAGTCTGCTCGCAATGCTTCCTTCTCAGTGAATGGTATCTCCATCACGCGCTCCAGCAACGAAAACCTGACCAATGTAATCAGCGGTGTAACCCTGAATCTGGCCAGTGATGCCGAGGGGCAGAGTGCAGTTCTCAATGTGCTTTCCAATGATGAGCCTGCCCGTGAAGCAATCCAGGCCTTTATCGACAATTTCAACGAAGTACAGAAGTACATTGCCGCAAAGACTGCCATCACAAAAAATACTGACGGAGATAAAACCACATATTCCCGCGGTGCTCTGGCTGGAGATATTGTCTTCAACGATTTACGCAGCAATCTTTTTACAAGCCTCCTCACATCCCATGACAATGAGGGCGCCTATAACAATCTGCGAGAAATCGGGATCACCATCAATGACAGCCTGGAAGTCTCGATCACCGATAGTGACGCCCTTGCAGAAGCGCTTTCAAAAGACTTTGATTCGGTGGTCTCCCTGCTCGATAACGTTATGAGCCAGCTTGATACCGTCATCAGCCGGTTCACCGGCAGTGAAACATCTGACGGTTATCTGGAGAACGCTCTCGATACATTCGATGATCAACTCAAGGATATAAACACAGATATCGAGCAGAAGAACGATTGGCTGCTTGACCGTGAAGCATACTACATCAAACAATTCGCTGAAGTGCAGGCTCAGATGCTAAGCCTGCAATACATGCAGCAGCAATGGTCATCCATTTATGGATCGAAAAACGGTTATTACTAGACAGAAAATTATTGAACAAGGAAGTTCAATTCGAACGGAAAACCAAGGAGGGTAGTTATGAGTGATCGATATATTTCATCCATTGGATCTTCTGATCCAGATTACACCGGCAGCATGCATCAGATGGAATCTTATTCCCGGGTAAAATCAGCCGAGGCTGGTATGCCGCGGGGAGACCCGGAACCGAAAAAAGCGGAGCTTCGAGAAACAAACAGCGGACACTCCCAGGTAACAAAGCCTGCCAGTGTCCATCTGCAGTTTAAAATAGATCCATCAACCAACGATATCACTGTCATCGTGATGGATCGTGAGTCAGAGCAAATCATTCGCACAATTCCTCCTGAGGAATTGAATGATCTGGTTGAAGGCGATCTGCTTGAAATACTGACCTGAATAATATAGCTGCTGCCCGGAACGACAGGAAAGCAATATGCCTGTCGGACAACCCTCTGCATCCCTGAAAAAAAACCTGGCCAACGCCAGTTTGTTTGGCGTTAAGCATACCTGCCTCTCTCGTACCCTCCCTGTGCTGTGACACCTGAACCCACCTCAAGGCTCGTTCCTGGCAGTACAGTGATCCAGGGCGGCGCTGACGGCAAGCTAAACAGGGTATTTTACATCCATCATGGATAGAGGCAGTCATAGAGAAGACGTTCTGCCTGGCATATCAGCTTCCATTCGGCCCGGAGCACGATCACTCATCTCCCTGTGGAAGCATCCTCAGGCACCTGACAAGTATCCCTTCGGACAGGAAGGTTGCAGCGCTTCTCTTCCCCTCAGCAATCTCTGATTTCCAGTGAGAATGGTTACACCACCTGCCCGTCTGGTCAATCACTGCCATTTAGCGATTAATCAGATCCCGGAAAGGTTTAGGATTTTTTTACGCCCTCCAGGGTAAAGTCACACCAGTTGTCGCCGATACCTGATATCAGAGACTAAAACAGAGAAGGAGTGTGGCTGTGATTAATAACCCATATCAGACAACACAGTATCAAGAGCAGGCAGTTATGGGCGCCAGCCCGCTGCGGTTGATCATCATGACTTATGATGTTGCTATCCGCGCTTGCGAAGAAAAGAATTTTAATAAAGCAGTCCATGCAGTAAGTATGCTTCGGGATGCTCTAAATTTTGATTACGGTGAAGCTGCGGCCGGCCTCTACCGCCTATATCAGTGGTGCCTGGATTGTATTCGAAGTGATGAATACCAGCAGGCAGGCGAAACACTGAAGGAAATACGAGAAGCGTGGGTCGTTGTAGAGCAGCGCCAGAATGAAATTCCTGCCTCCTCCATGCAGCTTGTAGAGGCATGGTCCACAGTCTGCGCAGCCTGAGCTGAACGTTCTGTTTCAATCCTTCCTCCCCGGAAAGTGCGGTTGAATATCCCAGCCGCAGTTTCCGGTCGTATTCACGTAATTTTTACCCCCTCTTCATACCGCATTTACTGATCAAATCTCCCCTCAATGCTAGCATAAGTACCATAAGCACAGACACCTGGTAGTCCTGTCTCTGAGGTTCATTTTCTCTACGTGCAGGCTCAAACCATTAATCGGCTTATCAGCAAAATACCGGCATTTGCAGCACAGGCAGGTATTTCGGGAGAAGGAAATGAGTTTCTGGAGTTCATTTCGTATCGGTGCATCGGCACTCACGGCACAGCGCCTTCGATTGGATGTGATAGCAAACAATATCGCCAATGCGGAAACCACTCGCACAGAAGATGGCGGGCCTTACCAGAGGAAAGATGTTGTATTCCAGGCAAAGGATGCTGAGAATCCATTCCCATCCTTCCTCGTTTCCAACAGTGGAATGCTCCCCTATATGCAGTCCGGCGAAGGTGGTGTTGAAGTTGCCTCCATTATTGAAGATGACACACCTGGCGAACGCGTATATGACCCCACCCACCCCGATGCGGATGAAGAAGGTTATGTGACGTATCCCAACGTCAACATCGTCATTGAAATGACAAACATGCTTTCAGCCACCCGCTCCTATGAAGCCAATCTTGCAGCACTGGATTCAGCAAAAACGATGGCCCTTAAAGCACTCGAGATTGGGCGCTGAGCACAACAACAGGGGTAGAACAGGATCAGGATTATGGAACTGTCACGAATTAGCGGATCGCTTCCAATTACACCCGGGCAAAAAACCGGCTCAACTTCCCAGGCGGGTTCAGCACAGAACCTGGGAAACACCTTCAAAACCGCATTAGAAGGCCTGAGCGCAGCCGAAAACAACGCTGACACGCTCATGGAAAGACTCGCCACCGGGGAAGATGTTGAAATCCATGAAGTGATGATCGCCATGGAAGAAGCGGATGTAGGCTTCCGGGTCGCAATAGCTGTGCGAGACAAACTGATTGAATCCTATCAAGAAATTATGCGAATCCAGGTCTAGACATAAATTGAGGAATGGCTCCACATGATCGATCAACTCAGGGAACAATTCACAGCATTCTGGAAAAACCAGAGTTCAACACGAAAAGCAACGTTGATCACCCTGACAAGCGTGACCATCGTCGCGATTGTCCTGTTTATTCGGTGGGCAAACACACCCTCGTACGAGGTTGCCTTCAGCGGTCTCAGCGAAACCGACGCGGGCTTAATCGTCGAACAACTGCAGACATCCGACATTCCCTTTCAGCTGCAGGGCAGCGGCACTATCCTGGTCCCTGCAGATGATGTCTATACTGTCCGGCTGCAGATGGCAAAAGATGGTCTCCCACAGGGAGGAAGTGTTGGATACGAACTGTTCAGCGGCACATCACTGGGAATGACAGAATTCACACAGCGGATCAATTACCAGCGGGCGCTTGAGGGAGAATTGGAACGCACAATCGGAAGCCTGCAAACTGTCGATGCCGTGCGTGTTCACATCGTTACCCCCGAGAAAAGCCTGCTGACCAGCCAACAGGATCCCACAACTGCTTCTGTGACTGTCCGGGTAGGATCAGGGCAAACCCTGTCCTCCCCCCAGGTCAAATCCATTACCCATCTTGTTGCCAGCAGTGTGGAAGGGCTCACACCCGAAAATGTTGTAGTGGTTGATATTAATGGCAACCTCCTCGCCTCTGGCCAATCGGACGACAGTATGTCCGGCAGCGCTGCTGCAGCTGACACACATCGTGCTGCAGAAGTCGCCTATGCGATGGAAATTGAAAACAACATCAATGCACTTCTGGACTCTGTCCTCGGCCCTAACAGTTCGGTCGTTAAAGCCAGTGTTTTGATGAACTGGACCGAAAAGCAAATTACGACTCAGGCATTTGATCCTGAAACGGAAGCCATCCGAAGTTCACAGGTCATCAATGAAAATTATTCCGCCAACGGAGATGCTGCTGGAGGAATTCCGGGTGCCGAAACCAACCTTCCTGAGGACGAAACAATGCTTACCACAACTGAGGCAAGCAGCAGTGATTACACACGGACGGAAGAGATTTTTAATTATGAGGTCACCCAAACTGAAACACTGGAACTCGTCTCTCCCGGTACTGTCAGTAAGATCTCTCTTTCCGTCATGGTCGATGGCATCACAGACACCGCGGAACTTGAAACACTTAGAACGACGATTGCCGCTGCGGCCGGCATTGATGCGGTTCGCGGTGATGTGCTTGCTGTTGAGAGCCTCGACTTTGACCATTCTTATTTTGAGACCCAGGCTGAAGAGATCGAACAGAGTGAAAAGACTGCTTTCTACTGGCAAATTGGTGAAATTGCAGCAGCTGTCCTCATCCTGGCCGCCATTCTCTGGTACATCCAGCGAATGCTGGCCAACCTGCGTTTGAAATCTTCTAAGGAATGGACTCCGGTATTCCAGCCGGTATCCGAGATGGCGCTCAGTGATTCGATGGCCGGTGTCCCCGTTTCTGAAAGAATTCTCCAACCTGAATCAACGGGCCCACAAAAATTTGAGGACAAAGAGCAGGGGCAGGTGTCACAATCTATCGCGGCATCGGTAAAGAAATTCGAAAAAGTTCAGCCGAAGGAACATACCATCGAGGAAAAGGAACTTCAGAAGCAGATTGCACATATGGCACAGGAGAATCCCTCCAGTATTGCTGAAATTATTCACCTCTGGCTGAGTGAGGACGAGTAGATCCATGGCTGATTATGCAGGCATCAAAATGAGTGGGATCCAGAAAGCAGCCACCCTGCTGCTGATGCTTGGCGTTGATCAATCTTCAGCTGTCCTTCAGCATCTTGGGGAAAATGAACTCGAGCAGGTCCTGCTGGCTTTGAGTGAAGTGGGGCCGGTCCCCAATGATCAGCGTTCACAGGTTCTCGAAGAAGCCTCAACGCTGAACATAGCGGGAGCAGGAATCATGACTGGTGGAATAGAGTACACCCGTCAGGTTCTGTCCAGAGCTGTGGGCCCCCGGCGTGGATCAGAAATTCTGGAGCGGATATCCGCCCATCAGCAGCTTTCATCCTTTGAAATCCTGAGAAATGCCGATCCCAACCAGGCAGCAGTGCTCCTCCAGGAAGAACATCCACAGACAATCGCCGTCGTTCTCTCCTACCTCGAGGCAAAACTTGCTGCAGACATCCTGGCGAATATGGAACCAGAAATGCAGACAGATGTTACGCTGCGCCTGGCTCAGATGGACCGGATATCGCCACAGGTCATCCAGGTTGTGGAACAGGGATTAAAGAGAAAACTATCCTCTGTATTCAGCGAGGCTGATTTTAAAGCGACAGGTGGTGTTGAATTCCTGGTGAAGGTACTCAATCAGGTGGATCGTGGAGTGCAAAAAAATATCTTTGAGTCATTGGAAACCACAAACCCCACGCTGGCAGAAGAAATCCGGGCGAATATGTTCACCTTTGATGACCTCATCAAACTGGACGATCGCGGGATGCAGCGTGTTCTTCGTGATATCAACAAATCCGACCTTGCGCTCAGCCTCAAAGGTGCGCCTGAAAAAATTCAGGAACTGGTGTATCGAAACCTCTCCGAGCGTGCCCGGGATAACCTGAAGGATGAGGTTGAACTGTTAGGGCCGCAGCTGGCCCGCAATGTGTATGCAGCACAGCGCCGTATCGTCGACACCGTAAGGTCTCTCGAAGAATCCGAAGAGATCGTCATAGCTGGATCTGGTGGTGCTGATGAAATCATCTACTAGCGTGATCAAATCCGATATTCAGAGTCGGACATCCAGCTGGGCACCTTCCGAGCTGGATACACTCGCGCCCCTGCACACAGATCCGATGCTCGATGAAACTGCAGTTTATACAAACCTGATCCCTCTACCTCCGGTTCAGAGCGGAACAAAAAATGCCCCGGGCAGCAATCTCTACACTGCACGGGAACAAGCTGAAACCATCCTCGCTGATGCCCGAAAACAGGCTGAAATCATCCTGAAGGAAGCCTATGAGCAGGGATACCGTGAAGGCCGTGCAAACGTTGAACAGGATCTGATCGAGGCTTCAGCTGCAGCCCAAAAACTCGTTGAAGAAACAACAAAATGGCAGACCGAATTTTTATCCTCTGCCGAACCTCAAATCCTGTCCATGGTTATCCAGATTGCAGAAAAACTATTCGGGAAAGGATTTCAACTCGAGGAGGAGGTCCTGCAGTCCGTCCTGACACAGGTACTGCAGCGTGCAAAATCACTCGGTGAACTGCGGTGTTTTCTCCATCCCGGGGATATTGCTGTCCTTAATAAGCAGTGGGCAGATAAGCAGCAGGTGTTTTTCGGAATCGGAATCAACTTCGTTCCGGACGAATCCATCCAGCGCGGCGGCTGTTTGATTGAAGGACTGTATGGCAGTGTGGATGCCCGGTTGGAAACAAGGCTGGAAAGCCTCATGGAAGCTCTCAAACAGGCGGCCAGCGCAGAACAAGGTGATTCACAATGATTACCCCTTCCCTGCCGGACCTGACCAGATATGAACAGGCAATATCCACTACGGATACATTCCGGCTGGCCGGCCGCGTGGTTCAGGTCGTCGGGTTGACGATTGAAGCACTCGGGCTGGAAGCGCAGATTGGCGAAATCTGTGAGATTCCCACCAGAGATTCATCCCTGGTCTGTGAAGTTGTCGGGTTCCGGGAAAAACGAGCTCTCTTGATGCCATTGGGCGAGTTGGCCGGTATTCAGCCTGGTAGCCCTATCTTCCCAACCCGGACTGCTTTTGCCGTCCCCGTTGGTATGGAACTGCTGGGGAGAGTCCTTGATGGCCTGGGCAATCCAATCGACAGCAAAGGTCCGTTGGAGACCACAGAAACACGCAGCACAATCAATGCAGCCCCTCATCCACTCGATCGGAAGCCGATACATGAGTCACTGGTCACTGGTGTACGAGCTATAGACGGCTTCCTCACATGCGGAAAAGGCCAGCGGATGGGTATTTTTGCAGGAAGTGGTGTTGGAAAAAGCACACTCATGGGTGCCATTGCCCGCAGCACCGATTCTGATATCAGTGTAATCGCCCTGGTCGGCGAAAGAGGTCGTGAGGTCCAGGAGTTTATAGAACGCGATCTCGGTGAAGAAGGTTTGAAGCGTTCTGTACTGGTGGTTTCGACCTCTGATCAACCTGCTCTTCTTCGCCTGAAAGCCGCCTCCATAGCCACCACGATCGCAGAATATTTCCGTGACGGCGGCCTGGATGTCACCCTGATGATGGATTCTGTGACCCGCTATGCCATGGCCCAGCGTGAGGTTGGGCTGGCTATCGGAGAACCGCCTGCAAGCAAGGGGTACCCTCCTTCTGTTTTCTCGCTTCTGCCGAGACTCCTGGAGCGTGCCGGTGCGGGAAAACATGGAACAATCACCGGTTTCTTTACAGTACTGGTGGAAGGTGATGATTTTAATGAGCCCATCTGTGATACATCACGCAGCATTCTCGACGGACATATTGTTCTCTCACGTGACCTGGCAGCCAGGAATCATTACCCTGCGATAGATGTGCTCAGCAGCGTCAGCAGGGTGATGCCTGCAGTAACATCCGAGAATCACCGCAGGGATGCGGCTATTGCGCGAAAACACCTCGCGATATATGAAAAGGCCCGTGATCTGGTTAATATTGGTGCCTATGTCGCCGGATCAGATCCAGAAATAGACGCCGCTTTAAGCTCGCTTCCTTCATTGAATGACTTCCTTCTGCAGGGGCCTGACTTTATCCCATTTGAAACCACTCTGGATCTCCTCCACCAGATCGGGAAAGGAAAAGAAGCAAATGCCGCCTAAATTCAGTCTTCAGCCAGTTCTTGATTATCGCCACCGCCGCGTGGAAGCAATGGAAATCGAACTCGGCAGAATGATGCGTGAGAAAAACCGTGCGGAAGAAAAACTGCGATCGTTCTTTACCCGCCAACACGAAGTTCTTGAAGAAATCCGTATCGTTCAGGAAGGCGATCTGGATATACAGCGGATCCGTCAGCTGTACAACGGATTGAGAAACCTGCAGAAAATGATCGACAACCAGAAAATTATCCTGACCGAGATGATGCAGCGGATTGAAGAGAAGCGCAAGAAGATCGTCAATGCCCGGCAGGATGAAGAAACCCTCGAGATTCTCAAGGACAAAGAGGAAGAGAGGATCCTGGTGGAAGAAAACCGGAAAGAAAACGCTCTTCGCGACGATATCTACATCGCACAGGCGTATCACAAATCGCAGAACCTGGAACAACAATCATGATAGATCTGACTTCACGTATTCAATCTGTAATGGCACAGCTCATGATGGATATCATGGAGCGTGAACCACCTGCAGAAAACATCGATCCCCAATGGTTTTATGACGGCATGCCGGTCTTAAATCTTGGCCCGGACAGTTTTGACACCGCCATCGCCAGCGCAGCCGTAAAATATAATCTTGATCCCGCCCTTATTAGAGCTGTCATTAAAACCGAATCAAATTTCAATCCCATGGCTGTTTCAGCTGCCGGCGCGGAAGGTTTGATGCAGCTGATGCCCGGTACAGCTTCATCTCTGGGCGTGACCAACTCCTTCAATCCGTTGGAGAATATCGATGGCGGCGCAAACTACCTCCGTCAGATGCTCGACCGTTTTGACGGCAATGTACGCCTCGCACTCGCCGCCTACAACGCCGGACCCGGAGCCGTCGATGAATACGACGGAATCCCGCCCTATCAGGAAACCCAGAACTACGTGCAGCGGGTTCTGAGCACGTATGAATCCATGTTTGATTGGAGTATATGAGATGTCAGGAAGCATCCTTCCAGATAATGCCATCCGGACCGCAGCCAGTGCATTGAACGGCCTGGCTCGTCGCCAGGAGATGACCGCACAGAATATCGCCAATATCGATACACCAGGGTACAGAGCTCAGGAAGTCGATTTTGAGACAGCCCTGCGGCAGGCAGCCGGATCCGAACGGCACCTGTCTGTCCAATCCACTCATGGCAATCACCTGGCATCGCAGTCTACACCCGTCGGATATCAAATTGAAACCCGGAAAGGAGGTACAGAACGCGCAGACGGAAATAATGTCGATATCGATCTTGAGCTTGCCACAATGGCTGAAACCGGCGTCCGCTATCAAGCGCTGACCAGCCTTATAAGCCGCAAGCTCAGCCTGCTGAAAAATATAGCGAACAGGAGTTAATCATTTATGCAGGATATTTTAGTCCAGGCCCAATTCCTGGCACCAGCCCCTGCTGAAGTTCAATCAACACCAAAGCAGGAAGAAACTGCCCGGGAAACATCATTCGATGATGTCCTTGAAGCTCGCCTGGAAGATCGGGAACGGAAAAAAACCCGAAGTAAAGAAGCCCCGGAGCCGGAGCAGCTTGCTGCAACCGTGCAGAATCAGCAGACCGCCCCACCGATTCAAAAGCAGAAAGCTCCGGAACCCGAGTCAGCGATACAGGCAGAACCTGTCCAGATACCCACTGTCTCAACGGGCCAAAAAACCATGGGGCTTCCGGAAGCACTCACGGAAACCACCATGAGTGAATCTGCCGCTGCAGCTTTCTTTTCCGGGGAAATTCCAGAACAGCCTGTGGTTGAAAGTGTGCAGGAAACTGCAACTGGTTTTGAGGAAATGCTCGCTGAATCTCAATCCGCTGAGGCTGACCGTTCATCCGAGAAGGACATTATCCCAACACAGTCCGAAACGCTCCAGGCGATCACAGAAGAGAAAGGAAAACCGTTATCTGAGGATTTTGATAACCAGAAGAACAGTATTGAACAAACCGAAGAAAAGAACTTAAGGGTGCAACCCCAAAAAACCGGTGAAAACTCTACCATCCCTGAACCTGAACCGGAGCCGACTGCGAATGAAATAAGAGCAGCGGTGGAAGATTCCAACCGGTACCAGGAAGATTCATCAGACACGGACATACAGCCAGACCTGGAAAAGACCAATGAAACAAACACACAGGTGAAATCCAGCCAGAACGAAGTCCGCGTCCAATTCCAGGAAGGGGCTCCACCAGCACAAGTATCCGTCGTATCTGAGCCGGCCCGTACAGCGGAAGCTCAGCCAGCAGTTATTCTCCCCCAGATTGAAGATGGGATCACCCAACTAATGAAATCCAGGAAGACGTCCATTCGGATCCAGCTGCAACCTGAGGATCTGGGGCGAATCCGGATCAAACTGGTACAGGATAACAACGGCCTGCGAGTGGCAATGAGCGCAGAGCAGCAGGACACAAACCAGCTGCTGGAACGCCATCTGCACACCCTGCAGAAATCGCTGTCCGACGCAGGCATTCAACTCACCGGCTTTGATATAGGGTCTCGAAATCAGCACAACCCCTCACAGACATCGGATTCCTGGCAGACATTCACTACCAGAAAGCCCGAGTACGTTTCTGCACCATCTGTTCCTGAGCTGATTCAAACACCCATTCAATACAGCATCGATTCTGCTGTAGATTACCGAATATGAGAGGTGCCTTATGACAGTATCAGCTGTAACAGCTGCATCCAGCAGTACGCAGAGCTCCGCCAGTGTGAACACGTTCTCCAATATGCAGAGCAATGAGTTCATGATGCTGCTGCTGGTCGAACTAAAAAATCAGGACCCACTCGAACCCATGGACAGCAATGAAATCATGGGGCAGATCACCCAGCTCAACTCGCTGCAGGAACTGCAAGCCATCAACGGAGGCATAGCGAACCTTGCTCAAAATAATAAGCTGGTTGAAGCTGCTTCCCTCCTCGAAAAGATGGTCTCATACGTCTCCGGGGACGACCTTGTGAAAATCGGACTTGTCGAGGGGATCACACAATCGGGAGAAGAAATCAGTCTTCTGATTGGAGATGATGCAGTAGCGCTGGACAGCATTCTATCCATCCAGCCGGCTGCAAAGGAAAGCTGAAATGGTCGATAAAATAATTCTCAGCCAGGTTGGTGGAATCTTACCTACCCCATCATCATCACAGGCAGGGAAAACGGCTGAAGCCAATGGCTCATTCGCAGATGTGCTTTCAAAAGCCAGTAATGGTGTGCAGTTTTCGAACCATGCACAGAAGCGCATGCAGGTACGCGATATTGCTCTCAACGATGAAGGCATCAACCGATTGACCCGTGCGGTCGAGAAAGCTGAAAAGCGGGGCTGCCAGGAGTCACTGATCCTGATGGATGATCTGGCCTTTATCGTCAACGTCAAAGATCGAATGATTGTCACTGCTTTAGATGTAGAACAAAAAGGCGAAGGGGTCTTCACTCAGATAGACAGTGTCGTCCTCGCCGATAATGGCTGAAAAAAAATCTAAATAAACAGGCCGGCCCTCTTGGAGGAAGCCTGTAAATATTACCAGGAGGAAACAAATGTTACGCGCAATGTCTACCGCAATTACTTCTTTAGGACTGCATCAATCCTATATGGACGTCATCGCCGACAACCTGGCAAATGCCAACACATCTGGATTCAAATCAAGTACTGTTACATTCCAGGACCAATTCGGGCAGCTGCTCGGGGCTGGTTCTTCTCCCACAGCAGACCTGGGTGGTATCAATCCCACACAGATCGGCCTGGGTGTACGCCTGGGTTCCATCAGCCGCAACTTCACCCAGGGCACCCTGAAAGACACCGGTCGGTCCCTCGACATGGCTCTCCAGGGAGATGGCTTTTTCATCTACCAGGATGGCGAAACCCGCTACTACTCCCGCGACGGCTCACTGGAGCTGGACTCCGAGGGTGTGCTGGTGAACGCCTCCACCGGCCAGCGAATCCTTGGCTGGATGCCCAACGCTGCCGGTGTCATCGACACAGGAACCGGGCTCAGCGAAATATCTATCCCGCTGGACGATGCCCTTGCCCGCGCTACCACCGAAGCCCTGCTGGGTGGTAATATCGACGCCTCAGCTGGTATCAGTGATACTATGCAGATCACAATCGGCGCCTATGACTCCCTCGGCGACCTGCAGACCCTGTCCATTGAATTCGAAAAGACTGCAGATAACGAATGGGACTGGACAGTTACATCAGGCGGCTCCGGTACCGGAACACTGACCTTCAACTCGGATGGCTCGTATGACGCAGTCACAGCGACACAGATCACCATCACGGGCGCAGGCGGCGCAGCCAATACAGTTTTCGACATCGACTTCAGTGACCTGACCCAGCTCTCCACCGATGACACCGTAGCCCTGGTCAGCCAGAATGGTTTGGCTGCCGGCACTATCTCAGGATTTGATGTTGTATCCAACACCGGTGAAATTTATGGGCTGTACTCCAACGGCCTGCAGCAGCTGCTCGGTCAGATTTCAATCGCTTCATTCGTCAACCCTGTAGGTCTGAACCGTGTCGGTCAGAACATGTATACAGTTGGCCTGAACTCCGGCGAACCCCAGGTAGGTGAAGCCGGCACAGGCGGCCGCGGTACCATTTCTTCCGGATACCTCGAGGCTTCGAACGTCGACCTTTCCAAAGAATTTACGAACATGATCCTTGCCCAGAGAGGTTTCCAGGCCTCCTCACGAATTATCACCACCTCGGATGAAATGCTGCAGGAATTGGTCAATTTGAAACGATAAAAGTAGTTCCAGCCGGGGCTGGCTAGGCCAGCCCCGGCCTTGATTAAAAGCTTAAGTGAAGGCTTGAGTAAGGGCTTGAGTGAGGGCTTGATTAAAGGCTTGAGTGAAAGCTTGAGTAAAAGACTATGGAAACCTCCGGCATACAGCCTGTTCTTCCCCAACAACGGGTCAACGACCCGTCACATGCGCTCAGGGTAAACCAACGGATCTCTGCTGAAATATTGAAGGTAGCAGCAGATCATGTTGTGCTTGCACTGGATGGTTTCCCGGTCATCGCTCAGCTGACTTCCCCGGATCAGACAGCCGAACTGGCTGACCGAAAAAATGCTCAATTTCTAGTGAAGGATTCAAGTGGGAAACAGCTTCTTCTGCAATTGGTCCCGGAAGAATCCGCCCGATCAACCGCCAGTACCAGTGAAACCGCCCTCATTGCCAAACTATTGAACCATCTGGGCATCCCGATGGAAAACTCAAACCTTATCCTTGCTCAGCAGTTGATCGAAGCCGGGATTCCCATAACTCCCCCGGCACTGGCTGTTCTGCGAAAGCTGCTGGATCAGACCGGTCCGTGGGAACAACAGCAGGCACATTCAGCAGTTCAACTCCTGAAGGCAGGCATTCCACTCACTTTAAAAACCCTCAATCTTGCGTTGGCAGAACACCCGGGAATAATACCTGCATTGCAGGAGTTATTCGCCAGGCTGCAAATATTTGAAACAGTCCAAACCTCACCCTGGCTGAAGTCCTCAGTCCAGAAGGTTTTACAATTCTTGAATCAGATCCTCTCCACTGACAACAGCACCTCAGCAGATCCGAAAGCAATGGCTTTCCTGGTAAACAACCTGGGCAGCACACTGGAAAATCACCTGCTGAAGCTGCTTTCACAACCCGATGCAGCGAACACAGACCCTCTTTTCCAGCTGTTAGCGCTGCGCTCACAGCTGCAGGCAGCCAACCATACAGCTTTGACAGACCTGATTGACCGTGTCCTGACTGAACTGGAGTTTCAGGGATTACAGAATCTTCCCCCTGCAGACCAGCACCAGGAAGGCGACTGGTTCACAGTGGACCTGCCTTTTCTGGTTTCGCAGACACAGGCTCAGCAGCATCAGCGGATGAAAACGGTACGGCTGCGTATAGCATACCAGCAGGAGAACGGGGAGGCTGTGATCGACCCTGCCAGTACCCATTTGAAGCTTCATTTTCCAATAGGTGCGTACAGGGAACTGACTTTTGATCTCATTCTGACGGAGGAATCCGTAGCCGCCCGTATCAATGCTTCTGATGAAGAACTGCAAGGATATGCGGAACAGGAACTTCCGGATCTGAAGTCGAAGCTTGAAGCCCTGGGCTACCACATCCAGCGGGTGGAATGTATGGTCAGCACCGGGAATGACATATTGAACACACTCCAGCCTCCTGTCGCCTCACTGCCGGACAGGGCTATTAATGTGGAGGCCTGACAGTGGCTGCAGAAAATTCTTCCCCACCATCAGGAAAGCAGAAAACGGAGAGGCAGAAGGCGGTTGCTCTGGGCTATGATCCCGGCCTGGATTCAGCGCCGCGCGTTCTGGCGGGTGGTGCCGGAAAAACAGCTGAACGGATCATACAGCTGGCTGAAGAACACGGAATTGTCATCCAGGAAGATCCTCTTCTGGTTGAAGCGTTGTCTCAGGTTGAACTGGGATCCGTGATTCCTCCCGAATTGTATCGTATTGTTGCTGAAATCTTTGCCTATGTTTACCGCATCCAGGACCGTATTTGATCCTTACAGAAGAGGCAGCCAAAACCCCATCCGGCCACCAGAAATACCGTCGGGGAGCGACTATCACACTCAGATAGTCATCATCAGATTATCTCTGATGCGGCACCGGGGGTGAGTATCCTTCCGGTGGATAATCAGGGATGGTAGCTGATCAACGCCACTCCTGCGATACTCAACACAACCCCGACTGCATTGACCGGTGTCAGCTTCTCTCCTGCGAGAAGCACACCGATTGCCAGCAAACCGATATTTACAAAGATACCCGTAACCAGATTCCCGGTGCTTAAATTCCAGCCATATCGATACATCAGCAGAAAGCCTAACTCCAGAAGCAGCACTGAACCGCCAACTGCAGCCTGAGTCCAGTTCAGCTCCTGCAAATGTTTGGTAAAGCCCCCCTGCACGGGAAAAATCAGCAGCAGGAACAATCCAAGAGCAAGAACTACCAGATAGACTGCCAGAATGGAAATGATCGGGTTAATCGATGGAGAAACCCTTTTTACAAAAGATTGATAAGCAATAGCCCCTACAATGGCAATTATGGCAGAAATGTAGAACATAGGTTTACGCTTCCCAGGATTCATAGCTTGCTGCCTGTCTGAACATATCTGGATGCTTCTTCCTCATAAGATCCATACAAAAAACCTCCCATAGTCCTCTCTATGTTTCCAGCTGCAAGCATAGAAAAACGCGGTATCCGAACCAACCATGCAGCCAGGTTCTGCCTGCAACCCGGTCCTGGCATCAGGGATGGAACAGAATTACGAGTCTCCATAAAATCCTTTCCTCAGCACGATGGAGCACCAGCTTGCTCGCTGATGATTGTAACGGATCACGTCCAATCGGGAAATACAATTACCATGGATCGATTAGTGAAAAAAGACTGTCATCAGTTCCACAGGATAGCAGCCCGGATAGATTTCCTGGAACCTGCCCGTACTCCGCTTAGACCGGAAATAAATCGACTGCTATTTTTTTGCTGCAGGTTTCAATCACTATCCTCAAACAGCCATTCATTAAAGAAGTCAGTGATCTCCGCTTCATATTCAACCGGGCGGACCTCCGGAATCTGGCCATGCTTTGCTTCAGGTACCGACCACCATTCCTTAGGTTCGTCCACCAGATCGTAATAGTAGCGTACCATGATGTATTCCGCATCTTCTTCTTCATGACTGGCTATGAACATCATGGGTCTGGGAGTAATTTTCGCCAATCCTTCAACAACCCCGGAGGGATTGGTAACACCTGTACGCCAGCGGATGCCGAACAACCCAATCCTGTACTGAAAAACAAGCCAGCGATCGTACAGGTTGTTAAATTCAGGGATATCCTCCATCACAGAAAAGCCAGGCTCTTCCGCAATAGCAGCTTTGATCTGTTCATTTTCTGCGGCAGCACGGAGTGCAATTTGCCCGCCCTGAGAAAAACCGAGGATACCTATCCGATCCTGATCCACATCCGGATATGTAGTGAGAAGATCCAGCGCTGCTCGAACATCTTCCACATCCAACCAGCCGAACGAACGCAACTCCCCTTCACTCTCACCACTGGCCCTCTGATCGTATAGAAAGACACCATAGCCATGATCCGCCAGCATCACCGCACGCCCCAGCATCTCCATCCGGTTCGCACCATACCCATGGAGCAGGATTACAGCAGCGCCATTTTTTGAAGGAATATACCAGCCTGAAAGTACCGGGCCGTCCTGTGTGGAAAACTTCACATCTTTAAAAGAGTATCCGTAGTCCAGCGGTGTGCTGCAGCAGATCTCCCGGCGAACCGGGTTCGAGTTTGCATACACCCACATGATGTCATAGCCAGCCAGGAACAGCACCAGGCCCGATACGAGAGCAAACAACAGAAGCCGAATCCATCGTGTACAACCTGACCTCTCTTTACCTTTTCCTTCCATTGAAATACCTTTCCATAATGACCGGGAGGTGTGAGAAACAACACCGTTTTTTCACACCCGGAAGGGATCAACACTGACATGAATATGACATGGTTTTGCTGTTTGCTGCGGTAGTTCAATCTGCGATACTCTGATTCATCCCTGGATTGGATATAAAATACATGCTCTTAATGAATACTGCGGATTTCAGCCTCATAGGCCTTCAGAATTCGCAGCGCCAGCAGTGTATTCCAGCGGCCAGGTTTGCGAGGTGTTTCCATTATCAGATGGGTAGCACCAGGATGAGCTGCCTCCGCCCGCCAGTAGCCTTCAGGTGTGCGTTTTGCGAGCACAACCCCCAACGCATCCGCCATGCTCGGGTCCCATGGAGCCAGTGCCGCCTGGAAATAATCCAGAGCCCGAAGAATATTATATTTCCAGCGCGAGGGGAACGAGAACTTGAGAAACTCACGGTGAATGACCTTACCGGTGCGGTCTGATTTGTACAATCGGTGCATGAGGAGGAACTCTTCCGCCTCCCTCGCAACCTGCTGCAGTTCCTCCACCCGGTAGCTGTAGCCATGATCCCTGTACGAAAGAATTCCTTCCAGAACAGAGATTGTTGAATGCATGGAGCTGTGATGGGCACCCGAACGATTGCGCTGACAGTTGAAACCACCGTCCTCCATCCTCTGGCCCAGAACAAAATCCACGACAGTATGAATAGAATGTTCAGGCACATTGAAATAGCAGGCATAATTGAGGAACATACCATTGATACACACGTCGCTCTGCTTGATCGTCTCGGATGGATTAACCCCTCCATCAGGGCCTGTATGATTATACAGAATTTGTTCGATACTGAGCCTTGCCTGCGAGTTATCGGGAGGAAGCCCGAACGTTTTCAGATCAAGTAATGTATAGTGAGAACTGGTCCATTTTGGTTGGTAGAAAGCGCGTCCCCAGGTTCCGTCAGCATTCTGGCATTTGAGATACAGTGCACCCCATCCCTCCTGTGCGATTCTCTCCTGCAACGCCTTATCCTTTTGACCCAGCAGATCACGCTTTGTAAGGTATTGAATAGATACATCGCCATTTAGCAGCCAGTCGATAACATCCATATTCATAATTGTTTCCTTAATGGAACAAATATAAGGACTTATGATTTTTCAGAATGGAAACCGGATCCAATTTCCTGCCGCGGTCCTTCAGCATCCAGCTTCTTTTCTCGTCCATGTGGCTATTATACGTTCAGAGATAGTCGTCTCGCAAAATTCCCGGCCGTTGATTTGCATCATTGTACCGGGTTATGCCGGGGGATACCGGGCCATGCCGGGACTGATAAATCCAGAAGCCGGTTTTTTTACTCCTTTATGTACCGATCAGCTTCCGGCACAGCCTGGAGCGATTCGATCAGGCCGCGATGTTCAAAAACTGCACCCGACAGGATACCTCTCTGACCACAAGCGCAAAGTGGATCAACTCAGGCAAGATGCATAATTTGGACTTCACTCCTTTCCTGTCTGACGTTAGAACAGCCTGGTAAAACTATGGGGCAGAAAACGGTAATCCTGTCCTATTCCTGCACAGCAATGCGTCTTCCTCAACGTTCTGGAAGGAGATCATGCTCAAACTCCCGGATGGCTTCAAAGGTGTTGCGTCAGGTCTGCACGGTTACAGCGACACCCAGGACAAGCTGATAAACGCCACATGCGGAACAGGTGACTGGATTGACGACTTGCCCGCACCTTCTGGCGGTGCTGGAAAGACGAAATCATGATGGCTGGAACAACTCGCTCCCCCTTTATAAAAAAAGCCGGATGAGTTCATGGATATCTTTCCCGGAATACCTGTGGAGGGCTTGCATGATCTTATGTAACGGAAACACAGTGGTGATCCTTTAGCCACTCTGTTTCTTTTTTTTAGTGAACACACCTGCATACAGGAAAGTGTTGGATGAGGGACGCCGGCTATCTAAAAAGAATGATTCTCAGCCAGCCAATGCGTGGAACAGGAGGAAACCGCCTGCCACGCCTGCTGCTGCTCCTATAAGCACACACACAGTATACACCTTTCGGTACAACAGATCTTTGAAGGGCTGTTGTACTTGAGGTCGCCACATCATTCCGCCGCCGAAAAGGTCCTCTCCACGCAGCAGGTTAATCACCGGAATAAGCCCCATCGGGATAAAAACCACGGCACACAGAACCCATCCCCACGCAATACCTCCACCACCAGGCGGACTGAACCCCATGATTCCAAATTGAACCCCCAGCGAAATAAACAATGCCCCCCACACTGGCACAATCAGGTTGTAACCGCCGGATCTGTTGGATGCACTGAGTGATAAACCGCCAAAAGCAAAACCGGACAGAATAGATGCTGGAATGAGTAACGCCCAATCCGGCGCTTCCACGGCAATCTCATATGCCCCACCCGATGCCACAAATCCTCCCATTCCCATGATGACTCGACTAGCCAGATTGAGAATGGTGATAGCTGCTGCCAACCCCAGAGAGGACACAAACAATTCAATCAGCCATATTACACTGGCCTTATACCAGATCCGCTGATTAACCATTCTTCACCTCCGTAGAATATTTTTTTGGATGAAAAAGGATAACCATTCTGAGACATCCCGCCAGAAACCAGACTCACAAGTATTAGTGAATCAACGATGCAAGAATCCAGTATAGTAATAATCGGGAATCCTGCCAGGGTTTTTGGAAACAGAATCCGATTCAACTCCACCAATCCCCAGAAAGGCAGTACTGCCCCAACTGCTGCAGCCAGCATCTTCACCCAGAGACATTTGGATCGGAAACCGGGCAGCATAAAAGGCGTTATTCCGTGATAATCCTCGCAATCTTCTCCAGATCGATCCTCAAGATGGCGTCCTTGCACCAGCGCAAGCAAGATCCAGGCTGCCAGTGTAACCAAACCAGTCCAGCAGCGCTCCACTGGGACCTAATCAGCCCACATCCCCCTGCACTTGTCGATAAGAGCAGCTTGCTTAGTTCCAGTTTAAAAGGGTCCCTGCGGAATATTGGAAACCAGCACAAGCTGCGATAAAAACACTGATTTGATCTCTTTTATCAAACGCAACCGATGCCCGGTGTTCAGATATTCGATCTCCGGGCCGGATAGTAACCCGAATCTCTTCCTCGCCACACTGCTCTCCTCCCTCAACCAGCACGATGGAACACTCGGGCATCATCCATCGCTCATTCTGAATCTGACTGAATCAACCCGGGGAGAAGGTCTGATCACACTGATCAAGGATACGCTTCCGGAAATTGTGCTGATGATGAACGGCAACCTGTACTTCCTGCTCGCTCTTCTCACAGCAGTATCATTCGGCATCCTTATTGGTGTGATCGTTGAAACGCTGCCTATCCGGCTCCTGAACCAGCGGTCATTAATCCTTATTCCGTACCTCAATAAACCGGTTTGCTCTTCACCCTGCAGAGATCTGCTTTCTTTCCCCTCCAACAAAGCTGGGTGGGAAAATCAATACGGTCCTGCTTCTGAATGGCTGAAGCACTTTCCTGTTCCCGGGGTGCCCTACATCTAGCCGATCTCACCGGATTCCAGCAGCATTTCGATCCGTTTGTAATACGTCAGATCCCGATCTTCCTTCTCCGGAAAAACTTTGGCCCCCTCATGCCAGAAGTGTTCCAACCCCCGTCCCATTTCCTTGCCCGCCTGTGTATGCATATCAATTGCGTAATCAGGAATTGTCAGAGAGATCTTGCCTGTGTTTACACTGTGGAGGATCCAGTTGATCATTTCATCGCTGGAGCGGTCTTTCTCACAACCGCTCAGGAAACGGGCAGCGTGGACAGCAAACAATTTACGCTCTGCCACAGAACGGTCGAATTTATCCAGCATCTGAACCAGGGCATTGATAACTACCGGCGCAAGCGGATTGCCGGTACCCACATCTTCAACCGAAATTACCATGATCCGCTGCCAGAAATAGTCCTCCAGCGCCGGGCTGGTGGCAGCCATCTCGTAAGCCAGCAGTGCGGCGTTTTCCGTGTTCCCGCGCCGGATTTCCTTCTGCAGCGCAGATATAACCTGGTCTGCAGGGAATCCGTGTACTGTTTTTACTTCGACCCAGGGATCACGTGGTTTGTTCATTGGATACTCCTTTATCAAGCCCGCCACCATATAGGCCTTCATGGCTGTAAAGCGTTCAGACACACAGTGCAATCCCTGCTATATCAGGGCTGATTATGCAGCGGAAGCCCCGCGAGTTCCTGGAACCTGTTTTGATTAACTCCCATCACGATTCTGGCAGATGCCGGCTTTCCACTGCGGTTTTTCCAATCCACCACCGTCTGACCGCGTGTGTGTTCCCCTGAAAGTTCCACAAAGAGAGCATGGTCCTCTGCCTGTTCAACGATTGTCGGCTCGAGGGCAACGGCCATCGCCAGTACATCAGCTGCATACAGAACCATCGTACTCAACTTTTCCTCCAGGAACTTCAGAACCTTGCGTGTGATTTGAAACAGGAACCTTGATTCCGGGGTATCGAAGGCACGCCATTTTTCCATGGTTTCCGGGCTGATCCCGTTTGCAACCGTGGTCTCCCAGGATACCAGCGTGTATGCAGGAAAGGCATTGAACACGATAAAAGCGGCTTCCGGGTCAGCATAGATATTGTATTCAGCAGAAAGGTTCGGCGTATTGCCATCTGCATGGATCGCCCCACCCATAATCACCAGTTCTTTGATCTTTCGGGGCAGGGACGGGTCGAGTTTGAGAGCAACTGCAATATTGGTCAGCGGCCCGAGAGTAACGAGAGTGAATTCACCCGGTTCTGCATTCGCGAGGCGCACTAGAGCCTGAGAAGCTGGTTCCGGTTCCGCCTTTCTGCTTGAAGGAGGGAACCACATATCGCCGAGTCCATCCGATCCATGGATGCTGGAGGCGTCTGATCCGGGTCGATGCATGAGTGGACCGGCACAGCCGCGGTATACCGGCACATCCGCCTTCATCAGATCCAGAACAATCTGTGCGTTGGCAGTGGTGTAATCGATACCGACATTTCCGGAAACAGTCAGAATCGCTTCAACCTGAACATCCGGGTACCGGAGAGCCAGCATGATCGCATGCGCATCATCCACACCCGGATCGGTATCAATAATCAAACGCTGCATCCCTTCCTCCTTGACTCACAACAGTAGGCCCTCCATACCACTGGCCCTGTACTCTATGTATTCAAATGGATAGGGTATTGTAGCAAATCGGGAACATACAGACAAAGCGGTAGTGGCTGCCAGACGATTAAAAACCCGGTTTGAGATTGGCAGGAAATACCGTCCATACAGTTGGTTTTTTTTAAGTTCATCGTGATATTCTTTTCAATGGTTTCATTTATGATAATCATCAAAATACTTTGCAGACCCGGATAATCTTCGGATTCATCTACCAAAGAGCAATATTATGCGCCGGGCAATATTAATTTTGCTGGTTACATTTCTGTGCACCTCCTGTTCAACAACTTCAGAAAATAGACAGGCAACTGTGACCAATGTCGCAGCGCAGATATACGCATCCCAAACAGCACAAGCACCCACCATAACCGTGACACCCTCAGCTCATCCAACACTCACTCATACACCAGAACCGACGCTTGCCACTGCACCAACTGCGATCTCTCAGGCAGATTTTGAAGATTTACTCATTTGCTATCAGGCTGGAACTGCGGTTATGGCAGATGCGCACTCTGCAGCCTGGCTTGCACAAAAGTATCCCCAGAAAGAAGCTCAACTCGGTAATCCTGAAATCGCACGCTTTTTTTACCAGCAGGGCGAATAACGAAGCACTTTCACTGATCGACTGTACCAACAACATTATGGACTTCAACTGGCTTCCAAAGTTCGGCGCCTGTGCTCCCTGGTATGAGACTATCGTGGTAACTCATATCTCTATCAACACTGTCTCCTACTCATGTATCAGATCCAACCACCTTGCTGAGGATGTTGATATCAATCTTATCGGTCGAACAATATACAGTCTGCGATACTACCTGAGGGACACCGGCGGTATCCCGCGTGAAGCACTCGATGAGATTGAGACACTTTTCTGAGTGGCAGCGGCGCTCGAATGGGGCACACCCCGGATGCGTTTGACTTCCAATTAAGCTTCGATAGAAGGATCCGAAGATGAAAACATGAATACACCTCTCTCTGCTTATCCTCCTCTTCCTGGGAGCTTGCAGCCCTTCAGCCGCAGAGGTTGAAGCGTCAATCACCCAGATCGCAGCTGAAATCCTTGCCACCGGGGAAGCACTTGCTGCTTCAGAGTCAACTTCATCTCCCCCAACCCCACTACCAACAGCCACCCTTACCCAGGTTCCTGATGCCGTCATTTTCGGTTCTTCCAGTTTTGCCGTCAGAGAGGGACCGAATTATTCCAACGATGCCATTGTGGTAATTCCTTCCGGATCAACGCTGACAGTTATTGGAAAACGCTATGAAAGCTGGTTATTTCTGAAAGTGATCGACCCCGAATTCGGTGAAGGGTGGATAAGGAATTACGAGGACTATCTACAATTGAATCTGGATTGTGAGGAAATCCCCTTCGGCAGGGAAACGTCCTCTCATTCAGCTTGTTCAAGCATCCTTCTTCAGGATGACATTGGAAAAGAAATGTTCCATCATTCAGAGTCGTCACTCGTTCTGCCTCAGGAAAACATCGGAGCGGTTCTGCCTTCCGTGCGATCGGCAATTTTATCGGCTAAAACAAAACCGACCAATCCAGACAAGCATGGCGGTCGGCATAATCAGTATTCTCAGCACAAACAGCGGTTCAGCGGTTATCGGTTCAACGATTATCGGTTCAATCTCCGCGCAGCATAATCCGGATTCGCTGCAGCGTATCATCTTTTGCTGCCATAAACTGCTTCGAAGCCGCCAGGTTCTGAACCTGTACCGCTTCAAACAACTCCTTGCGCAGAATACGCACTTCCTGCGGAGCAGCAATCCCGAGCTTGACCTTGTCCCCTTCCACGCTCAGTACGGTTACAATAATGTTATCCTGGATAACTATCCCCTCATCTGTACGCCTGGTCAGAACAAGCATTGTTATCTCTCCTGATCCAACCCGGCTAGCTGCCCGAGGCGATAGCTGGCGGAATAACCTGAATTGGAAAGAACTACCTGCTTTCCCCACCCGGTCCGTGGATTAAAAACCAGTGGCCCCAACAGATTTACAAATACTTCAAAGGGATCATTCTGAATATTCAGAATGGAAAGCCAGTGCAGCGGTTCCCCCCCTTCTTTGTCCAGCTCACCCGACTCAACCTCTCCCCTCGAAGGCTGATAATCGGGCAGTACCTGGAAAGGATCAACCACAGCAAGCGAAACAGAACGTGATGCCAGTGGGATCAACACCCCGATCGATTCGCCTTCATACTGATAAAAAAGCAGGAATTCTTTCCATTCAGTCAATCCCAGTAGTCCATCTGGAAAAACCAACCGCTGCAGAGAGTGCAGCTCGACAGAATCTCCCGCAGCAGGTTCCTCGCGCCAGACTGCCGCTCCGCTGTTTTCCATAACGAGAGTGACCGCCGGATTCATCCTCACCCGGCAGGAATCAGCTTCCATCTCCAGAGGTTTCCAATGAAAAACTCCCTGCTCCTCCGCCCCGGTATGCCGTTTTGCCGGTCTGCCATCCGGATTCCAGAACGTCGGATCGGTCAGAATAATCGAACGGTCCGGTCTATCTTCCATCACCAATTCAGCCAGTGGAACCAACCCGCTGATTTGCCGCAGTGTGGCTTGCCCCGCAGTGCCGTAGTCCCCCATAAGAACCGGCCCTGATATCTGCAGAACAAATTCACGGGATCCAGAGTCTGCATCCTGCATGTGTGCTTCCTGATTCATCCTGAATCATCTCCCGAATTATTTTTTATTTACCCCAGAAAACTGAATAGAGTTGGCAGATTAAGAGCCATTTTTCCCGATTCAAGCACCGATTGGTACACCACTTCCTGGTACTGCAGATCGGAAATAACCTCTGCCATGTTGATATCTTCCTTTTGTGAAAGAAGTGTTTCCATGTCGCTCTTTGTATCTGTCAGGCGATCTATCGTGTTATTCACCTGTCTCTTGCGCGAACCGTTATTCGTGCGAACGATCTTGACGCTTTCGATTGCATTCTGTAAATCCGTGATAGCTGCCCCAATCTCAGTTTTATTATTTGCCGCCAGCGCATCACGCCCGCGGATGATAGCATCGAATACAGGGTTGAATGCTGCATCACCATCAATATTGACTGTGATAAGCTGACCGGGGCTTACAGCGCGTTGGATCACCCCGGTATCACCGGAATAGCTGACCGTGTCCGGTGTGCCGGATACAAGCTCAAACGGCCTTGTCTGAGTCAGGAAACCTGCAAAAAGGTAATCCCCTTCGTGCTGCGTATTTCCGATCTCAATAATTTCATTCAGGATGCTGTTGAGTTCTTCCGAAAGTGTTGTCCGCTCCTCTTCACCCACAGTATCGGACACACCGGTTTCAGACAGAACAAGCGCACGGGTAACCTCATCAATCACCTGTCCAAGTGCAACATCATTGGCATCAAGCCAGTTGCCGGTTGTATTGGCCAGATCGATGTAATTCTCACAATTACGGATCCCGGAACGCGCGCTCAAACCCGCCACTGCAACCGCCGGATCGTCGGAGGGAGCCTGGATTTTCTTGCCTGAAGCATATTTTGAGTTCAAATCAGCCAAACGCGCCATACTTGCTTCCATATTTTCTACCGCATTACTGATGAGCATCCTGTGAGTTATTCGCATATATCCGGGCCTCCTGCATATAAACCTTATCGCCCAACCACACCCATACCATTGATAACAGTATCCAGCATTTCATCAATCGCTGTCATCAGCCGTGCCGCCGCCTCAAATGATTTCTGGGCACTGATCAGATTCGCAGCTTCTTCATCAAGTGAAACACCGACTACGGATTCTCGCTGTTTCCCGAGAGCTGATGCTACCAGCCGCCGGTCACTTGCATTCCGTTTCGCCTGCCCTAACGCCAGGCCCAGGTCCGCAACCGTACCTGTATAAAAATCATTCATTGTGGTGGTACCACCATCCATCACTTCCGCACCATCAAGCTGTGCAATAACGAGGGCAATGGAACCATCCCCGGGCTGGTCAGCACCGGATGCTGCGCCAATACTTTCAAGATCCTCCAGGACGGAATTCACCTCGATCGACAGTGCATCTGTACCCAGGAAGAAATCGAGCCCGGTTGCATTATTGGTTCCATAACCCGTGGAGTGAATATTGTTTACCTCCGAAATCAAAACGGCCGCCAGCTCATTCAGGTCGTCCAGTTGGTCGACAATGTTATTGTCCCGGGCATCAAGAATACCCAGCACTTCTCCGGTTGGAGGATCAAAGTCATTACCATCCTCCCAGCGGATGGAGAGCAAACTGTCATTACCAGCATCCCGGTATGTCTCGATGGAAAATGTGCTTTTCCCAATCACCATAGCGTGTCCACCGATCGAGACAAGTGCCTGCCCACTTTCTTCTATTGAGACGCTCGCTCCTGCCAGTTCGGACAGGGATTCAAGGATCCGGTCACGCTCATCGAGCAGATCGTTGGGACTGTCACCTACAGACAATACATTCGAAATCTGCACATTCAGGCCTGCAACCTGTGCAGCCTTTTCGTTGATTTCATCCACGCGCTGCTGCAATGCAACATCCTGATCCCGTCGAATCATCTCCAGCGACATAGCCCTACGATTTAAGCCATCTACCAATGCCTGAGAACTCATAAGCAGCTGGGAGCGATAGGCGGAACTGCTGGGATCCGAACTCAATGTGTACCAGCCACTCCAGAATTCATCCAGCTTGTTTATCAAACCATCATCCGACATTTCTGCCATCACAGCTTCAACCTGCTGGAGAACCTGCTCCTGCATTTCATAACGGCTGGCATCCCCAATTTCCTTGCGGTAGTGGTGGTTAAATAATTCCACCGAAGCTCGCCTGATCGTCTCTACCCTGACACCGGTGCCAAGCTGCCCGGAAGAGATGGATGTATACATACCCGGAGAGCCATATGGAATTCCGGCTGACATCACAGCTTCCTGCCTGTGATAACCAGGGGTATTGGCATTGGCAACGTTGTGGTCGATCACCTGAATGGCCTGCTGCTGGCTCAGAATGGAACTGAGGGCAATATGAATGGAAGAGAGAAGGGAAGACATTTACATCACACCCTTTCTTCCAGTTTCCAGCTGGCTGTGGTCGCCTGGTCTTTCTTCTTGCCTGACGACACATAATGATCCGTTGGCTGATCAAAACTGAGGATCAGTGTTCGCATGTGATCCAGCCTTTCAAGTGCAGACACTGCCAGTGCCTGATTTCCTCTGGTCATATCACGCAGCTCCACCGAGATCGACAGAATGCCGGACCGGATCCGCTCAAGACGCTGTGCGGTCGGCTGCGGCATATAGTGGACAAGATCCTGAATCGTTGGTGAGCTGGAAGTAAAACCTGTCCGCTCTGCCCACTCACGGACCACCTGGCTGCGCCCCTTCTCCAATCGATGGATTTCATCCATCAGACTGTCCTTCTGTTCGACAATACCAGCCAGCGTGAGAATATCCGCTTTAACCAGCGCCATTCTCTCCTGCTTCGTGAGTTTGAGCAGAGTCTGATACGCTCTGAATTCGCTTACGAGGAAGCTTTCCAGAGGAATACTCATCTTTGTATTTTGGTCGACCTGTTCCATACGCTCTCATCCCGACAGCACTATCAGAATGAGCACAATTCCCATGTTTTACTGCCAGAAGCTGTAAACACTCTTATTCAGGCTTGAATAGATCCTCAATCCGGTTTGCGAGTTTGTTTACGTCAACCTCATACTCGCCGGCCTGCACCTTCTCTTTCAGTGCCGCCACTTTATTTTCCCGTACTTCGGAAACCTCATCGAGATGTGTCCGTGCTCTGGCGAGGGTCTGTGCTTTTTCTGAAAGCGCAGCCTCATCCTTTCTGCGCCCATCCAGTGATGCGTTCTGTGCCTCCTGCTGTTTTCGGTCTACAGCATTCGTTGCATCCGAACGATTCTGGATCAGCTTATCAACGTTACTATGTTCAACCTTCATTGCCAGATTGCCTCCAGCTGCTTATGGGAATGTTGGAACCTTATCCCTATTATCGGACAGTTTTCCACAAACTTTAACCTCTCCGCATCTGAATTGCCTGGCTGATCATCGTATCCGTCATCTCGTAGCTGTGAATGGCCATATCAAACGCCCTTTGCAGTGTGATCATACGGCTCATTTCTGCTACCATGTCCACATTAGACTGCTCAACTGCGTTTCCAATTACCTGGCCATACCCATCTTCACTGAATGCTCCTTCCTGAGCCTCACCTGAAAGCTCACTTTCCAACCATAAATTTTTTCCAAAGGACAGCAGCCCCTGTGAATTGGCGAAGCGATAACCGGTGATCGTGCCAATCTCATCCCATGTTCCACCACGGGCGACATATACTGTTCCATCCGGGTTAACATGAACATCTTCGGCATCTTCCGGAATGGTTCCGTTCCAGATCAGTTCATAGCCGTTGGAATCTACGATCCGGCGATCCTCATCCAGGGAAAACTGCCCGTCACGTGTATAACCAATCTGATCCGTTTCAATCTGAACAGCAAAGAAACCGGAGCCATTAATAGCAAGGTCGAGAGGGTTATCTGAATCCTGCAGACTGCCCTGAGTCATAATGCGCTGTGTGGTACCGATTTCCACACCTGCCAGGCCGAACTCATCCAGCAATTCCTGGAAAGCCGAACGGCTGCTCTTATATCCAGGTGTGTTGATATTGGCCAGATTATGGCTGACTACATCCAGGTCTGTCATACGGCTCATGATGCTGCTGCGTGTTATGTTCAATATTTGAATAAATGAGGATGCCATTCTTTCCTCCTCCCAATCCTTACAATCTGCCCAGGGTCTGGATGGATCTGCCGAGCAGCTCATCCTGAACCTGGACCAGGCGCTGGGCTGCTTCATACGCCCGTGCCACCGTAACCATCTGTGTCATGAGTTGGGCCGGGTCAGCATTCGATCCTTCCAGGGCTCCCTGGAGAATCGTGCCCACTTCATCGCTGGTTGCTCCACCCTCTGCCATAAACACACCGGGAGCCTGGCGCTCCAGCTCCGCCTCCGGATCTTCAAAAGCAGCCAGGCCAATCGTTCCGGCCTCCACCCCATCAACCAGTACCTGGCCATCCGGCTGTACCACAAAATCGCTGCTATCCAGCTGGATTCGATTTTCATTCGCATCCAGAATATACTGGCCACTCAGATTCACCAGATTACCGTCCACATCAACTGCCAGCCTTCCATCACGTGTATAGCGGGTGCCCTGGGGCGTTTCGATCATAAAAAAGCCTGCGCCATCAATTGCCAGATCCAGTGCCTCGCCTGTAGTGGAAATCCCGCCGACGCTGAAATCTGTTATTTCATCTCCAGTCTCCACCCCCAGGCCAAGTGCGCCTAGATAATCCAGTGAACCAAGCCCGGATAGGGAATTACCGGAATAAGCCGGGGTTTCCAGGAACTCATTAAGCGAAACCAGCAGCTGCTTGAAGCCGGGCGTATCCACATTGGCAACATTATGGGATAAAACTTTCTGTCGCTCCATATTTGCCAGCATTGCTGAAGACGCAGCGTACAATCCTTTCAGCATTCTTACCTCCTGTCCAGCGGGGTGGCCGGGCGCGAAATGTTCAATATGAGTCGGACTTCTTCCCTGGAGACACCCATGTAACGGGCGATATCCAGTTCTGACATTCCACCTTCAGCCATAGCCGCAACAACGTGATTCTTCGCCTGAGGCGATTCTGCCAGAGGAGCAGCGGGGTCAGCCTCCCCCATTTTTACCAGCATCTGCCTGAAATCCGGGCCCAACAGTTCCTCACCAGGAGCGGATCCTTCCAGATTATTCCTCGCCTCTACAAGGCTTCGAAGCTCATCCACCACCGGCGACAAACGCTCTGCCTGCTGATTTATCCCCCTGGAGTGCGCTGCTTCCTTCGCCAGCGAAACAAGATTCAGCGTATCTTCCAACAATGAATTTGTAATTCTCATAAGCCACCGCCACTTATCTGCTCTGATTTCATCACCTGGGACTGATATTCACTGAGCTGATAATCCTTCCTCTGTGCTCCTGCCTTTTTCTGCAGCTGATCGACGTTGCCTTCTCCCTCCTGCGAGGAAAGTTTGGCTTTCAGGTTCATGGCTGCTCGGGCATGGATCTGACAAACGCGTGATTCAGAGACTTCCATCACTTCTCCAATTTCGCGCATGGTAAGGCCTTCGTTGTAATAGAGTGCAAGGACCAGCTGATCCTTTTCCGGAAGTTCCTTCAATGCATCCATCAGCCTGCTTTTGAGATCCTTCTCGATCAGGATTTCAGAAGGATCCTCCTGGGTTTCGTCACTGACGATCTCATACAGCGAACCATCGTTATCACCATCACTTACAAGATCCGAATCGATCGAAATAATCATCCGGCTCGCATCGACCATCGCCTGACGCAGCTTGTCCTGGTCGTAATTCAGATACGCTGCCAATTCCTCATCGGTAGGCATTCGACGCAGCCGTGAGAACAATTCATGTGTCGCTTCCTGAACAGCTCGTGCTCGCTGACGTGCAGCACGGGAAAGCCAATCCCGTTTTCGCAGGAAATCAAGAACCTGTCCACGAATACGCAGTGTAGCATATGTACTGAACTGGGTACCGAATTCGGGATTATATCGATCCACCGCATCAATCAACCCCAGCAATCCATAACTCACCAGATCCTCATAATCCGGACCATATTCTTTCGAGATACCGAGCCTGCCCAACACAAAATGAACGAGCGGAATATAACGCAGAATGATCGCATCCCGCTTTTCAGCAGTTGGGTTGCGGTGAAATTCCAGCAGCATTTCAGTATCGTTCTGCGTATTCTGCACCCTTCAGCTACACCTTCCACTCTTGCGTACTGGACTGTGGTTCATCCTGCTTCAGAGCCGCCAGCTGCTTGAAGATGACATCCAATGTACCATCCGAAATCAGCCAGTTTATCGCATACAGGACAAATCCGAGGATCAATGTTACCGATCCTGCACGCAGCACTACCGCTTTCCAGCTGCATCCAGCCATCAATGAAAAAACTACTGTCAGTACAAGGACCACCACAACCAGGATCTTTGAAATCGTAAAACTGGTTTCAAGAAGGAGAATGGGAAATGTCCCTTCCTTCCCTTGCGGTTCCTCTTTCGGTTTCTTACTCATCTACACTCCCTTTACCGGAATCTGCTGTCGCCCATAAGAGCGTCCACCAGCCTGGCTGGATTCGCCGGCCGCAGGTCATCGAACACATCCGGGCCCGAAGCAAAATACGCCAATGGAATGCCGCTCCTGCTGGCAAAATTAAAAATGGAACCATACGTTCCTGTTTCATCCAGCTTTGTCAGGATCAGGCTGTCCGGTTGGAAGGGTTCAAATGCGGCGGCCATATCTATCAGATCCGCTTCCTTGGTGGAAGCCGGAGCCAGCAGATAGGTGGATCTTCCGGGAACAGCTGTCAGGAATTTGCCCACCTGGAGAACATCAGACTCGAGGTATGGATTGAACCCTGGTGTATCGACCAGAATGAGGTCACTGCCTTCCGCTTCTCTGATACAGTCCACCATTTCACGCGGCGTATATGCCAGCAGCAGCGGTACACCGAGGCTGTCGGTATAAACCCGTGCCTCATTGATCGATGCTGCACGGATGGTATCTGCACAAATCCACGTTACCTTCTTTTTCAAATCTTCACTGAAATATACAGCGAGTTTTGCGGCCATGGTCGTTTTTCCGCTGCCGCGCGGTCCTATCAGGAAAACAATCCGATCCTGCTGCAGCCGTATGGAGTTATAGGCCTTAACCATCACCAAAAGCTGCTGTTTGACATGGCGCTTCAGTACTTCCGGATTCTGCAGGTGTGCCGGGCTTAAGGTACTGGCTGCATTCTGAAAGATCCTGTCCGAAAAGTCGGAAGCCAGGCCCTTACTCTTCAAGTAGTCCCTCATCTGTTCCAGCGTGGAACAAGCCGGATCTTCCTTTTGGGCCACTGGCTCAGCATCGGTTGCTGCGGAACGTGTTCCCTCAGGGATACCAGACGTATGGGCCTCAACCAGTGAAACCAGCTTTCGAGCTGTCTCCACCGATGGATCTTCAGTCGGCTGCCGGATTGAAACCGTTTCAAACCCATCGTCTGAAAAATCGGCAGGGGGTATCACCATCACTTCCACTTCCTGCGGTTTCCAGACTTCCCACGAAGCGCCGCCCGGGATTTCACGTACGGAAACAACCAGTGCTTCCTCTCCCAGATCGCGCTGGATTTCTTCCAGCGTGCTGCTGATCGAGCTTCCACGATACGTTCGGACCAATGCTGTCTCAGGATTCACGTGTTTCCTCCGCCAGTTCTACCATGCCATGCGCCTGCACTTTTGTACCCTGGCTGACTTCAGAGAATGCCAGTATCGTAAGGCCTGGCAGCGAACGTTCTACCAGTAATCGAAGCGCTCTGCGGATCTCCCGCGATGTCAGCAGTATGGGCATATTCCCGGTATGAGCCATCTGCTCCATTTTTTCTCCAATCGCCGACAGCACAGCCCGAGCTACAGATGGATCCAGCTGCAGTGCAAGGCCGTCCTCTGAAGAAACCAGAGCCTGTTTCAAATGGAGCTCCACAACAGGAGACAGAGTGAAGACATTCAGGGTCTTGGTATCATCGCGGTATTGGTTGGAAAGTGTACGTGCCATCCGCTGCCGAACTGCCTCAGACAGGATACCTGGATCCTGCGTTATACCAGCATTGTTTGCCAGAATTTCCAGAATTCCAGCAAGATCACGAATGGGCACCCGTTCCTTGAGTAGATTCCGCAGCACAGCCTGCACCCTCCCCAGGCTTAGCTGTTCGGGAACCAGACCCTCCACAGCAGCCGGCCTCTCCCGCCGCACACGATCAATCATTTCCTGTACTTCCTGCCTGCCGAGCAGTTCAGGTGCCTGCTCACGTACGATTTCGGTCAGGTGTGTGCTGAGGACAGAAACGGGATCAACAACGGTGTATCCCATCATCTCGGCCCGTGCCTTATCCGTATCTGTGATCCATAGAGCAGGCAGCCCAAACGCAGGCTCCCGTGTTCGCACACCGGAAAGCTGGCCGTCTGCCTGAGACCCAGGAATCGCCAGCTGCCGCTCAAGCATCAGTTCACCGCGGGCAACTTCCTCACCGCGGATCTTCACAAGGTATTCGTTGGGTGAAAGACGCAGATTGTCCCGAACCCGTACGATTGGCAATACCATTCCCAACTCGCCTGCAATCTGACGACGGATCGAAGTTATCCGCCGCAGCAGATTATCTGACCGATCTTCACTGACAAGCGGAATCAACCCATACCCGATTTCAAGCTCTACAGGGTCCACCATCAGCATGCCGTACATGTCTTCCGGTCCTTCAGGCCGTGCTTCTTCCACAACAGGCAGTTCTTCTTCCCGTTTCGTAGCCTGCCAGGCCGCATAGGTTGCACCTGCCAGAATCAGCGCCAACCCGATAAAGGGTACCTTGGGCATACCGGGAACCAGAGCAACAGCCATCAGCATGGCGCTTACAAGTCCAAGTGCCTGTACATTGGAAAGCTGGCCGATTACGTCACTTCCGAGAGATGAATCAGCGGTAGATCGGGTTACTATTAATCCAGCTGCAGTAGACACAAGCAGCGCAGAAATCTGAACGACCAGGCCGGAACCAACGGTCAGCAGTGTGTATTGCTGCAGTGATTCCATCACAGTCATATCGTACATCAGTGCACCGATGACAAACCCGCCTATGATGTTCACTGCTACGATGATCAACCCCGCTGTTGCATCCCCCTTTACGAATTTCACCGAACCATCCATCGCTCCGTAAAAATCCGCCTCAGCTGCAATATCTTTACGGCGCCTGCGTGCATCATCTTCATCAATCAGCCCTGAGTTCAGGTCTGCATCGATCGAAAGCTGCTTGCCGGGCATGGCATCCAGCGTGAACCGGGCAGCAACTTCGGCCACACGGCCGGTGCCGTTCGTGATCACCACGAACTGGATAATCATCAGCATCAGAAATACAACTACGCCAACCACATAATTCCCACCAACCACCAGGGAACCAAAGGTTTCGATCACTTTCCCGGCCTGTGCTTCAAGCAGAATAGATCGGCTTACTGCGATGTTGATCCCCAGTCTGAACAGAGTTGCCATCAACAGGATGGTCGGGAAAGCGGAGAAATCCAGCGGGCGGGATATATACATCGCTGTCAGCAAAATACTGATGGATAATGCCAGATTGAAGGCGATGAGCATATCTATAACCAATGCGGGAAGTGGAACAATGATCATCAGCAGGATCAACAACATTAATACAGCAAGAGCTGCATCTTTTGATCGAGCGATCATTTCCAGTGAAAATGGGGTTGCCATTTTGGTTTGTGTGGTCATAGCTTCCTACTCTGCCTTTAATCCGGTTAATTCCAATTTTTTCTGACCGGTTCCTTACAAATCTTTCACATGCTCATTTGTGACGTATAAGCAGCTGTTTGTATCGATGCTTTTTGTCCAGGACGCCGTGCCTTCAACTTGTAAACCTGGGCCAGGATTTCTGCGATGGCCATATAAAACTCGGGTGGTATCTGTTGATCGACTTCTACAGCTGCATACAGGGCTCTCGCCAGCGGGACATTCTGGATGACAGGAATATTCTTTTCTGTGGCCAGATCACGGATCCTCTCAGCCACCTTATAAGCGCCTTTCGCCAGCACAACGGGAGCCTTCATTTTTTCAGCTTCATATCCGAGTGCGATCGCCAGATGGGTGGGGTTTACTATCACCACGTCAGCCTTGGCAACATTGGAAAACATGCGCTGTCGGGCAAAAGCCATCTGCTTGGATCGGATCCGGCTCTTCAGGAACATATCGCCTTCAGACCGCTTCCTGTCTTCTTTGACTTCCTCTTTTGTCATCCGTAATGATTTTTTCGTCTGCCATAGCTGGTATCCATAGTCTGCCGCAGCCAGCAGCAGGTATGCGCCGCCTACCCGGAAAAACAATGCCAGCACCATGGATCCCCATTCTTCCACAGCTGCTCTCATATCCATCTGGATCAGGTTGAGCAGCCGGTGCTGTTCGGACTGGAGAAATCGGTAGACTATAAAGCCGACTATTCCCAGCTTCAGAATGCCCTTCAGCAGTTCCACCAATCCCATCCCCGAGAAAATCCGTTTAAAACCATCAATTGGATTGATCTTTTTCAAATCAAAACCCAGTCGTTTGGTAGCAAACATCAACTTGGTCTGAGCAACCGTAATACCCACACCACAAACAAGAAAAGCAAGGATGATCAGGGCCATCTGCGGCAAAAGCATCATTATCTCTTCCCTGATAAGTGCGCCCAGCCATTGGCTGGTTGCCTCAGCAGAGGGCAGTTTTATAAGAACATCCTTCATCGCCACACCAAGATTTACAATCAGCAACCTGACCGGATTCCCCATCAACACTGCAGCCAGGAGCAGGCCTGCAGCGGCATTTAGCTCACGGCTGTATGCTACCTGGCCCTGCTCTCTTGCTTCCTGCAGCCTTCGTGGGGTTGGGGCTTCTGTTCGGTCAGCCATTTATCCCTATCCTGCCAGTAAATTCATCATACGCTCCCCCATCCTCTCAAACAGATTGAAAATGAAGGGATAAAGCACATTTAATGCAATCGCCAGGCCAACGAGCGCCAGACCTGCTTTCAGGGGAATCGCCAGAAAAAATACCTGAACCTGCGGGGCAACCTTGGCCAACAATCCGAAAGCAATTTCCACCAACAGCATCGCACCCAGGATCGGTAACGACATATGGATCCCGGTAGATACCAACTGAGCACTGGTAAGCATCAACTTCCCCATTGAGAATCCAGTAATCGAGCCATTGATGGGGAATATTTCAAAGGTCCTCTGAGTCGCAAGCAGCACCTGAAAATGACCATCCATCAGCAGAAAAATCATAATTGCAAGAATAGACAGAATGCTGCTGTAAGAAGTACCCTGTTCCTGGAAAGCCGGATTAAGCATCTGGGCTGATCCAAACGCACTGGAGGTACTCATGACTTCCCCGGCAATCTGCAGTGCCCCGAAAGTGAGTGCTGCACCAAAACCAGCCAATGTTCCGGTCAGGATTTCTTTTCCAATCGCAAGGCTGAAACCCAGCAGCGGCATTGCTGCCGAGTCTGCCGGCAGTACGTTCCAGGGCAGCAGCACAAACGTCAGGATCAAACCAAATCCTATGCGCACCATGTTCGGGACCAGACGCCCGGCAAGAACCGGGACATGGACCAGGACAGCCAGGATACGGGTGAGGGCCAGAAAAAAAAGCTGCGCCTGTGCAACTGATATGGTCAAAGTGATCCTCGTCCTTTCAGAATAAGGATACCTTTGCCCTTTCTTTCCGTCAGTAAAACATGGGTGAAGCACAGGTAAAATTTGCGTTAATCCCCCTTCAAAAGGCTCAACTTCTGATGTCTCTGTCCGATAACCTTTCTTTCTGTTGCAAGTACTCCCCCTGCTCAATCTCCTCTGCACTGCAGCTGCACAAGCCGGCAGCAGGCTTTGCCGGGCAATAAAAAACCGCTTTACTCCCCCTGCTCAAGCCAGGTCCGCCAGCCTTTTTAGCAGGACGACGGGATCGATCGGCTTCTTCAAAAAACCAGACACATTCAGTGGTGCTACTTGTTTGATCACTTCCTTGAATCCAAGTGCAGACATGAGGATAAAGTGCGGTTGGTGCATCGAAGAGTCCTCGCGTATTTTGCGGATCAGCTGTAGTCCGTTAATACCGGGGAGTAAAATCTCCAGGAGAACCGCGAAATACACTGTATTCCGCAGAAACACTTCAGCTCTTGCCGGATCCCCGGGGCATTCAACGCGATACCCTTCACGTTCAAGAATCATGTGCAGAAGATCCCTTTGAACCGCATCCGTTTCCAGAATGAGGATTTCTTTACCGGGCTTCCCGGAAGTCTGGCTTGCTGCAGTATCAGGCAACAGCGGCTCCTATCTTCATCGCTGCATTGCACTCCTTTTTAAGATTCTCCAGCATCTCCGGATTCAGATTCAGAATCTCCAGTGAACTTTCATGAACAAAACGTCCCTCCAGAAAATCTGAACGAACAGAATCATTAGGGCTGAACGCATTGGCCAGGTTCACAACTGCAGAAATGGTATGGTCTTTTTTAGCTTGATCAGGCCGATGATGTGATTCGATCGCATCAACCAGGGACAGCGGAAACCGCCAGTGCTTGGCAATCAGCCCGCCTGCCTCAGCATGATGTATGCTGAACAATCTCTCCTCAATCTCCCAGAGAGGCTGTTTACTTGTCTGGAGAAGTTTCATGAGATGTTCTCTGTCTTTCAGAAGGTACTGGTCAAGCAGAAGTTTTCCAATATCATGAAGCAGGCCAGCCACATAGACTTCATCAGGGTTAGGAACTATCAGCGCTTGAGCAAGCCAGAGTGCGATTGTACCCGTGGAAACCGCATGCCGCATCATATCACCGCCACCCAGACTGTATCCCCGGAGCGATCCGGACATCGAATCAGCTGCACCGACACCGAGAGTAATCAACTTTATCCGTTTCATCCCCAACCGTACAGCAGCTTCATTGATCGACCCACAGGTGCGGCCATATCCAAGTAAAGCTGAATTGGCAACTTTTAGAACTTCCGCTGTCAGCACCTGATCCATGCTGATGAAATTCGCAATGTTGCCTATAGACGTTTCCGGATCCTCAACCGCTCTGAGCACCCTGGTCACACTGTTGGGCATCGGCTTCAACCGCCTCGCAGCTTCAAATATTCGTGTTTTAAGTGGATTGACTGATGAAGACATTCGAACACCTGAATCTAATAGATTAATTCCGGAAGACTGGTCAGCAGATCCCGGGTAAAAGAAAGCAGCTGCTGCCCCATCCAGGACCCCAGGATGGCAAAGATTAATCCCACACCGAGTATTTTTGGCACAAAGTTCAGGGTCGTTTCACTGATCTGAGTAGCTGCCTGGAACAGACTTACCAGGCTACCGATGACAAGGCTCGCAAGCAGAAATGGGCCGGCGAGAATAAGCGCAGTCATCAGCGCGTTCTGCCCCAGGTTCAGTACATATGTTTCGGTCACCTCTTCCTCCAGGTGCTGTTTAATACATTTCAGGATTACTGGAAACTGGCCACCAACGACTGGGTGATCAGGTACCAGCCATCCACCATCACAAACAGAAGAATCTTGAACGGAAGGGAAATCAGCGATGGCGGAAGCATCATCATTCCCATTGAAAGCAGAATACTTGAAACCACAAGGTCGATTAATAAGAATGGCACATAGATGACAAATCCCATGAGAAATGCTGCTCGAAGTTCACTGATCACAAAAGCCGGCAGCAGTGCAATAGTGGGAATATCCTCTTCAACTGCCGGTGCATCCAGGTCCTGAATCGCCAGGAACAACTCGAGATCTTTCTCCCTGGTATGGGTAAACATAAACTCCCGCAGTGGGTCCATTGCCCGCTCTAACGCGGTGTCCTGGTCAATTTCCTCATTCAGATACGGCTGGAAAGCTTCCTGATCCATTTGATTATAGACCGGCATCATGACAAAGAAAGTGAGGAGAAGCGAGAGACCCAGGATGACCTGCGTTGGTGGCGCGTTCGGGGTGCCAATGGCCGTGCGGACCATCGACAGCACTATCACAATCCGGGTGAAGGACGTTGTCAACACCAGGATTGATGGCGCCAGCGAGAGCACCGTTACCAATACAAGCAGCTGAACGCCGGAACTCACCTGTTCAGGTCCATCCGGTGTATCAATATTCAGCGAAAAGCCACTCGCTGTCGATTCTGGTACTGCTGCACAGGAGGATAAAGCTATCCCGAGCAACCCCAGTACCAGAAGAGTGATCCAGAATTTCTTTTTCATTCCTGCTGGAAACCTTGCGTCACTTCCTGTATTTTGTCTTCGAATCTATCTGTTTCCAATTCTTCTGCAGAGCGTGCGAGTTCCTGGGCGAAAGAGGAGCCTGACTCCTGCCCGGACGACCCCTTTCGTTCAGATTGAAGCTCTGATAGCAGTGACAGACCATGATCTGTTGCACCGATCAGGAACACACGCTTTCCAGCCCGGATAAGATGGACTGCCTGTTTCGGTGACAGATGTTTCGATTCCAGGATTTGCAGCTGTCGTGACCCTGCGCCAACAGAACCACTCTGCCAGCGCCGCATAAAATACAATCCGATAAAAATCAGTCCGAGCAGGAATGTCGATTTGAGAATGATATCCAGTATCAATCCTGCAGAACCCGTCGCAGAAACGTTTGCCCGTTCAGATACTGTGGGGCTGCTTATCTGCTGAATGATCAGGGCTCCTGTGATAATGACTACAAGCAGAATGACTCCCCAGAGCCACTGCGGTATTCCTGCCGGTTTCAGTTTCCTGATTAACTCGGAGAACCAGTTTTTCACGTTAAACCATTCCCTTTGTTGTAACTACCCATCATCTCGGTAATACGAACACCGAATTTATCATCAACCACCACAACTTCACCCTTGGCGATCAATCGTTCATTAATCAGGATATCCACGACCTCACCAGCCATTCGATCGAGCTCAACAACCGACCCGGACTGCAGGTCAAGGACCTCCCTTACAATCATTCGCGTTCTGCCCAGTTCAACGGTCACTTTAAGGGGAACATCCATCAGCATATCAATACTTGAACGTCCACTGTTTCCGTTTGAATCTGCAGGGGAGAGCGACTGAAAATCCGCTGCCATAATATTCCCGGGAGCATCCTGTGATGCCGGAGGAGCTGCAGCAGGAGTTAGCTCTGCTGCACTCTGGCTGCCGGTTTCCCCTGCAACATTAATATCCTGCTCCTGAAGCACCGAAAGATCTCCCAGAGTGGAAAGATCATCCTCCGATATTCCGATCGGATCGCCTTCCGGGACCATTCCTGCTTCTTCTGGTTGGACAGGCGCTGGAGCTGCCTGCTTCATTTCATCGCTCATATCAACCACCTCATTCTTCCTCGGCTACCAGATCAACCGGTTCCACCGAAACTATCTGGACAGCCATGCGCCTGCCTTGTTTGCCCGCCCTGGCGCGGAAACGTGTCCTTCCGGATATATTGACTTCAAGATCCTGGTCAATCCGCCTGTCCAGTCGGATAACATCTCCGGTGCCGAGATTGGCCAATTCACCGATGGTAAGATCAGCAGTGCCAAGAATAACCCTGAAGGGAAGTTTAATTCGGGATAGGCCTTCCATGGCATATTCTCTGGATTCGTTGTTGACTGTATTTTCTTCCCGGCCAACGATCCATGCATGCGGATTCAACACATCTGCAATCGGTTTCAACATTGCAAAGGGGAGATAGATACTCATCGTGCCGGTAACAGCCCCGATGGCGAGCTCAAATGTCACCAGCATCACGCGGGCATTGCCCATGATCATCTGAACCCAGTGGTGATTGGTTGTGCTGTCCTCGACATGCGGCTCCAGGGTAACAACTTTCCCCCACGAGGCTTTGATATCATTGAGCATATATCCGACGACGACATTCATCAGCGACTGCCCGATTTCCGTAATCGGCCCCGATCCAGTCACTTCATCCGTTGTATTTCCACCCAGCATGCGCCCCAGAACAACCCAGCTTATCTCCGAACTGACCGTGATCACAATTCTGCCCGGAAGCGGATCCAGATTTACCAGATGGTAAAGGCTTGAGGGAGAAAGGTCACGCATAAAATCATCAAAGCGCCCCTGTTCAATATGGACGACCCGCAAACGCATTTCAGAATGGAGGTAAGGCGGCAGTGTGCTGGAAAGACGCTCTGCAAGGTCCTCATGCACAAGTTCCACGGCCCGCATCTGATCTTTAGAGAATCGGTCAGGGGACCAGAAGTTATAGGGGCGTACCTGTTTTACAGTCTCCGCACTAACTCCCTGCGATCCGGGATGACCACCCATGATCTCCGCAAGGTTGACACCTCCCCGAGAATCAGATTGTTCAACTTCGATAGCACCCGATAACAGGGCGTCAATTTCAGCTTGTGTCAGCATGCAATCCTCTATTGAACAACAAATTCAGTGAAGTAGGCATAAATAATTACGTGCTCAGGCATCCGTTCATTCAACGCGTCCACCAGTTCAACCCGCAGAATATCTTTCCCCTCCATGGTATACACATCTTCAAACGTCTTGGAAGAGAGGATGGTAGTAATGCAATCATTTATGATCGGCATCCTTGCATTGAGTTCCTCGATGAAGGTTGTCAGGTAAACTTCCTGCTCTTCTGCCGTTATCGAGTAATACTCATAATCCTCTGGTGCGAATTCCAGCACAACAGTTGTGCGCAGGTACTTCCTGCCGGTCGGATCTGCCAGGTTGATCACCTTCGTGCCGGTATTGATCATAATCCCCTGCCCGGGAAGTACTTCTATACGAGGTTCCGGCACGCTCGCTACCTCATTCCCGGATTCAGTTTCCTGCTCCACTGCGGCTGAAGATACAACTGCCTCCTCCGTCGCACCGCTTTCGGCTCCCGATCCCGGATAAGTGAGGTGGATAGGTTTGGGGAAGGTGTCCGGTGTAAAGAGCAGGTAAACGATGCCAAGATTCAGGGCAAAGGTGGTAAACAACACCAGCCCGACAAGCACTTTTCCAATAATTCCCATAATCTTACCCATCGCTGCTCGTTATCCTCCTGGTAATTCAAGCTCTGATTCAGAGCTGGACGTATTAAATAGATCGAAGTTCAGATTCAGGATTTCAGACTCGATCGGATAGATTATTATGATATCCGCCCGGCTGTTATAAGCACGGTGCTCCGCTGAATCATTGGGAAACACAGGGCTGAACTCTCCTCTTCCACTTGCAGTCAGACGGTCAGGGGTGATTCCACTCTCAAGCAGATATTCCACCACTGTCACCGCCCGCTGAACGGAAAGCGCCCAATTAGATGATATTGACGGGTCAACGGGCGGGCTGTCATCAGTATGCCCTACCACGCGCACATCATTGTCCATATCCTGCAGCATTTCAGCCAGACTATCCAACACCGGATAGGCAGAATCCTTCAGATCCGCAGTACCCGGATGGAAAAGCAGTTTCTCACTGATCGAAATCAACAGACCTTCAATGTTGTTATGAACACTCACATCACCAGCCATATCATGTGCGTTCAGAATGGTATTCATGCGGCTGGCTACATCCAGAGAATCCGTCAGACGCGCGGGCATATCATCAAGTGTGATCGGGGAAGGCGATGAATCGCCAGTGCCCGATCCACCCTGATTAATTCCAGGGTCCACCACCTGAGCCGGTCCGCCGGAAAACGCCTCATGCAGGCTCTCAGCAAGCTCTTTATACTTCTCCAGATCCGTCTGCCCCATAGCATACAGAATCACAAAAAGCACGAATAGCAGTGTGATGAAATCCGCATAGCTGACCAACCAGCGCTCTGAACCGCCGCCACCATGACTCATGCTTCAGCTCCTGCGGTTGCTCCGGCCTGAGCAACTTCTTCCGCCCGGGAAGAAGGCGCAACGTAAGCCATCAGTTTGTCGCGTACCATTCGTGGGTTCTCACCGGCCTGCAGAGAGAGGATCCCCTCAACCAGCATTTCCCGGTAAGCAGCTTCCTTTTCGCTGTTGAAAGCGAGTTTCCCGCCGATAGGAAGCCAAAACACATTTGCCGACATAATTCCCCAGAGGGTAGCCAGGAATGCAGCTGCAATTGATTCACCCAGTGCTCCGGGATCGTCCAGCTTCTTCAACACGCTGATCAACCCCATAACGGTACCGACAATACCCATTGTAGGGCCGTAACCGCCACAGGCATTAAAGAACCCGTAGCCGACCGCATGGCGATGCTTCATATTCTCGACTTCAATATGCAAAATCGCTTTAACCTGGGCTGGATCCACACCGTCAACCACCAGCATGACTCCCTTACGCAGGAAGGCATCTTCCAGTGATTTAGCCTGGTCTTCCAATGCAAGCAAACCCTCTCGCCGTGCCTGGTCAGCCATGTCCGTCAGAATATCAATAGCCGGGACTGGATCAATTTCCTTTCCGGTAAAAGCGAGCATAAACAATTTGGGGAGATTCAGCATCGTTTTCAGGGGAACGGAAACGAGACTTGCCATCATGGCGCCACCCACTGTCAGCAAAATCGCCTGTGGATGTGCAAACAACTCCGCTGGTGATCCACCATCCAGAATCATGGCAAAACTGATAATGACAAGCGCTAAAACCAGTCCAAGTATGGTTGCGAGATCCATTAACCTTCTCCTGCTTCATCAATAACACGTTTCACCCTGACCTGACGCTGGTAATCCAAAATTCGTTCCACGAGAATCTCGGGGGGTTCCAGGGCTATTATCTTTGTACCGTCTGTGAGGCTGATCACGGAGTCCGGTGTTCCTTCCACAAACTGGATCATCTCAGCATTTACATATAATTGTTTTCCATTTAAGCGTGTAACCCGGATCATATCTATTCCTGAAAATTCAATTTTGTTCTGTGCGAACCCACTTCAGTAGCATAAATCGGAAAGATCAACAGGATCCGACTCCGGTTTCACTTTAACATGACACACAGTGCTTGTCCGTAAATCGCCTGTTAATGTGCGTAAAAACAACGCAAAAACGATCAGGTGATAATCGGAAGACTGACGATAAACTCTGTGCCCTGCCCGGTTTCACTCCGCACCTGGATTTTGCCCCCAAGCTGGCGAACGATCCTGTGGCACACCGAGAGTCCCAGCCCTGGTCCTTCACCTGGATCTTTTGTGGTATAGAAAGGTTCAAAAATACGGGAGAGTTTCTCTTCCGATATACCGATCCCATCATCCTGTACGGTTACCACAACATAGTTACCCTGCTGCACAGAAGTAATCCGGATACGTCCCTGCATCTGGTTTAACGCATCACGTGCGTTGAACAGCAGATTCAGCCACATCGCCTGCAGATGATTCGGGCTCGCCTGGAGCAGGGGAAGCTCAGGAGAAAGGAAAAGATCCAAATCAATCTCTTCCGAGGCCAGACGGTGTTTGATAAGATGAACTGCTGAACGGATCGATTCATTGATATCGGTCGGTTTGAAATTATATGAATCCTGTTGCGCGAGATCAAGCAGCGCCTGGACCACACCAAGTGCCCGATCCCCTGCCTGTGCAATCAGATCAATCGATTCCAGTTTGGAATCATCGGGTTCCAGTTCACGCTGCAAGAGCTGGCTGTTGGCAATAATTGCAACCAGGGGATTGTTTATTTCATGAGCAACTCCTGCCGCCAGCTGCTCCACAGCAGCCAGTTTTGCTGTGCGAGCCAGGGATTCTATCAGACGGTTCTTCTCTGTCGCATCCTGTTCAAGTACAACAGCCTCAACCACCTGGCCATGATCATCCCGTAGAGGATAGGTGCTGATCTCCCATTCCCGGGGATCGCCATCCTGTTCCCAATTCCTGCCCTGGCGAAACGTCATGATTCCCGCCGTTAATGATTCACCGATTCTGCATCCGGGGCATGGTTCTGATCGATGATAGAGGGCTTCATAACAACGCAATCCCAACAGGCGATATGCCTCACTGTTACCCCGAAGCGCTGTGAAAGTATTGATCGCCACAAGGCGATAATCCCGATCAATACAGTAGAATGGGAATGGCAGGTTATCAAACACATTGGCCAGAATCGAACGCTCACGCCTGATTTCCCAGCAGCGAGCTTCCAGATCTGCATTTAAAACTGTCTGTTGATGGATCTTTTGCCCGGAGATCACAACTGAGGCCAGCAGTGGGGCCAGCAGTTCCACGATATTCCGTTTATCCTGCCCGTCATTTGCCAAAAACGCGCTCCGTACCTCCACGACACCTATGGTCCGGTCCCTCGCTGTAAGTGGAACATACAGACTGGTTTCTGCAGTTGATCGATCGGTTTTGTTTCCATTCGATCGGTGTACATTTTCCTCTCTCCCTGATTGCTGCTGGATCGTCTCTCCAGACTGCAAACAGGCCGCAACCGGACCTTCTCCCACACCAATAAACTCAAATTCAGCTGTGCCTGTATTAGCGTGACGATAAACCTGCAGTGTCTCCTTGTTTTCCTCGGATTGAAGGTATACAACACACATGTCAGCCCGGAGAAGTTCCGTTATCCCTGCTGCCGTGAGATTTACAGCTTCCACATTGCTGGTTGGCCTGGAAAGTGCCATGGTAATATCTTTAAGTTTGGTTTGAGTCCTACTATTTTCTGTCATATCCGCCTGTATCCACAAAGGCCCCCTTGCTCTCTGTTTTCCATTCAACCTGCAGAATGCTTTCTGCGGCCCCTCTCTGAATAGTTTTCTGGATGGTCGCTTCTTTTTCTGCGCACCCAGGAGAACCACTCATAAAACAGGCACCCTGCTGCCCTTCCCGTCAAACCAGACCATACGAAGGTCTGCATTTGAAGTATCGGCTGCTTCTGCTGTGACTCAATTGAATCTGAGTAAAAACGGGGTGAATATCCCTGCTGCCATCTATCCAGTCCGAACAGGAACGGAGCGATCTTGTCGCCAGCATCTCCTATCCCCTCCGCCTGGGCTGTCAAAACATATCACAGAACAGGAACCAAAACTCACCGGGCTGCAGAATGAGTATTGCTGACTCATGATAATGGCTTTACCTGCATCCTGTTCTCAGATTGGCTTATTCGGAACCATAAAATCACCTGAGGCTACCCCACTTTTATGCCCTTCACGAATGGCAAGGTGGATGCATATTCGTCCCAGAGAACAATCCAGAGGAACAATAATCCGTGCAAAATCCATCGTGGAGATACGGGACCCCTTTCCCAACAGAAGTGCAGGTGGGGAAATATTAGATTCGAAACCAGCATCCGCTATCTTTACACTTGCCATACCAGTAATCACATTTCCCATCTCAGCTATACCGCTCTGGGCAAGCTCATTGAATTCGCTCAACACTTCCCCGAGCATGGACGAAGATAACGCCAGCGCAGTCTCCTCATTCATGCTGTAAAAAACAAGTCCTTCAACCTGACCAACCAGGCTTAAGATCACTGTGACGTCATCTGTGATGAACGCCTCATTTTTCAGGCTGAGATTTCCCCGGCGGACCTCGGTCTTCGCATCCGCGAGCAGTGTTTCATACGCAGCTTCAATAAAGGGGTTGAGAAATTTTACATTCATTCACATATCCTGCTTTCCGATAACTGGTTCATTAGCAATTTGCACCATACCTCAACCATGCGATTATTTGATCGCATCTGGAATAAGTTGAACAAAATTATTGTTTTCATGGTCAAGCGAACTCTCCCGTAACGCCAGGTGAGCTGTAATTATCCCGGCGTCAGTTGTCAGCGGAATAATAATCCGGGAAAAATCGACCATGGAAACTTTGGCTCCCTGCCCCTCAATCACAGTAGGCGGTGAGATATTAGACTCCATACCATCCTCCGAGAACTTGATACTCGCCCTTCCTGTGATCACGTTTCCCATTTCGGCTATGCCGCTGCGGGCAAGGTTATCAAATTCAGTAAATTCCTGCCCCATCATTCTGGTGACCAGGTTTAACGCCGTCCGGGTTGACAGGCCATATAGAGCCACGCCTTGCACAGCTCCAACAATGGAGATCAATACAGTGATATCCTCTGTGGTCAGGGCAGATTTCTCCAATTCAATCTTGCCTTTCGTTACGGTCAGGCCTGTCTCGGCATGCAAAACATCATTGGCAGCTTCAAGAAAAGGGTTTAAAAATCGAACGTTCATAGTTTACTCACTTCCCATCTTTAAGAATGACTCAGTTTCATTAATAAAGATCTGTATCCTATTTGCGAGTGCGCTGAAATCAGCATGGCTTAATCGCAGTCGTTCCAATGCACTCTCTTCAGGCAGCAGCTCTTCCTCCATATCAGAAGAAAGCTGGTTCATTGCGCAATCAGCCACATTTACTGCAGCAGCAAGGATCAGGCCTTCCGTCGCATTTTCAGGATTATGATGAAAAGCAATCGCATCCTGAAGTTCTAAGGGTAAATTCCATTGCTGTGTTATGGCTGCGCCAAGCTCTGCATGGTTAATACCAATCAGCTCCTGCTCCACCAGAATATAGGTTCGATCTCCCATTTTCGCAGTCTGGATTGTGTGCTCACACAGATAGGAATCCAGGGCAAGCTTTCCAATATCGCACAACAGCCCAGCAAAATAAGCATCCTCTGCCTTGCGACGGCCAAAGATTTTTGTCACCCATCTTGCTCCCGCAGCGACTCCAATCGCATGTTTCCACAATTCACCGCGTTCCATATGATATCCATGGAGAGGCCGGTCCATTAGATTCACCATCGAGGCTGCCAGGATCAAATTCTCCACGGTCCGGTATCCCAGGTAAACCATCGCTTGTTTCACGGTGGACACCGGGCGTGCCAAACCGTAATAAGCTGAATTTGCCCAACGCAGGATTAAAATGGTAAGAGCTTCATCCAGAGCGAGTATGTCCGCAATTTCGGAAATATTCGAATCAGGATCCTGGATCAATGTCATTGCTCGCTGAGCAACATCCGGCATCGGAGGAAGTTCACCGATTTGTGCGATTAGTTTTTCTTTTGCCAGTTGTACATTCATATCAGCCTGTTTTCTGGTACAGCGAGATTCCACAGCTTCGCAATCCCAAGTCCGCTGCCTGGGGAATGATCTCAGTGCCACCTACAAATAGAATTCCTCCAGGGCGCAGCGCCGCACTGAACTTTTGAAATAAATATTTCTTCGTCACGGTCGTGAAATAGATCACAACATTCCTGCAAATGATCAGATCAAAATTCTCTTCAAAATTATCATTTATAAGATCAAGTTCACTGAATTTGGCCCGTCGAATATACTCGGGTTTTACATAAAATGGAGGAGCAACGGAGATAAAATATTTTTCCAATCGCTCAGCTGAGATGTTATCAACATCCTCTTTCCGATATGGACCTCCTTCGCTCGCTAATTTCAGGGCACCCCGGTCCAGATCGGTAGCCAGCAAGTGATAGGAATTACGATGGTTCATCTCATCAAGCTGGAAAATGAGGGAATAAGGCTCAGCACCAATTGAGCAGCCTGCACTCCAGAAGCGCATCTCCCCAGATGTGCGGCTTCCTGCTCTCCCAGCATACAGGAGCGGCAGGATCTCTTTCTGCATCGTCTTCCAACGCTCTGGATCCCGAAAAAATGAGGAAACGTTTATGGTGAGATAATCGCGAAGCCGGCCGTTTTCCTTCTCATCCTGCTTGATTTGCGCGAAATAGGTGTCCCAGTCAGAATACCCCGACCTCACAAGCCAGGAACCCAGGCGTCGCTTCATCTGCTGATCTTTATAATGCTCAAGATCAATACCATATAATTGTTTTACTCTTACCTTGATATTTTGATATAACAAATCATCCATATTCTCTATCCCGGTATACCAGTACTTTGTCCCTGATTATGGTGAAACGCCCGAACGGATGATTCCAGCGCAGCAGCCATTTCCTTCAACCCTACCACCTCATCAGGTAAACCAGCTTCCATTACAGACCTCGGCATGCCCCAGACAACACATGTGGACTGATCCTCTGCGATCACTTTTCCTCCAGCACTGTGAATAAGTGCCGAGCCATTCGTACCATCGCGCCCCATCCCGGTCATTATCACTGCTATACATCGGTTGCCAAAGTATGAGGCAAGGGAAGACAGGGTTACATCTACAGCCGGGCGTACGCCATGAACAGTGGGCCCCATGGTCAGGTTTACCAATCCGCTGTTTCTGAATTCAAGATGCGAACCGCCTGGTGCCAGAAGTGCCTGTCCAACCAGGAGGGAATCTCCCTGAGATGCCTCCTTAACGTGTAATGCGGAAAGGTGGTCAAGTCGTTCAGCAAGCGATTTGGTGAAACCCACAGGCATATGCTGCACAATCACCAGAGCAGCCTGCAAGGTTGCGCTCAGTGAAGGAATCAGGGCGTTCAATGCGCGAGGGCCACCCGTCGATGTGCCAATGCAAACCACCGGATCAGTACTCTCCAGCTCCCGTGTGGGATACTTGCCGGCTGCAGCTACTTCTTCGATCTGCTCAGAAATCCTAACTGCGGCCCCGGAAGTTTTAACCCTTGCGCCCGCCGCCATTTTCACCTTAGCAATCACATCATCCATGATTGCTTCAATCTCGGTTTTAGAAGTCGGTTTAGTAACAAAATCCACCGCGCCCAGGGTCAATGCCCGTATGGTTTCCCTTGCACCTTCTTTTGTCAGGCTGCTCAACATGACTACCGGACGAGGCGAGATTGACATGATTTTATTCAGGGTGGTCAACCCATCCATAACAGGCATTTCAACATCCAGCGTCAAAACATCAGGATTGAGACGTTCAATCTGATTTAATGCTTCGAGTCCGTTGCGCGCGGTACCAACAATCTCAATCCCCGGATCAGCTGCCAGATATTTACGCAAGGTAAACCGTAAATATGCTGAATCATCCACAATCAGGGTGCGGATTGGTCCTGCGTTACTCTTCTCGGGAAGCACATCTCCGCCAGACATACCGTTCAGGCTAACACTTTCTGAACTGCTGCCAGGACACGATCCGGATCAAACGGCTTCACAACAAAGTCTTTTGCGCCTGCTTTGATCGCTTCAAGTACGACCGATTCCTGTCCCAGTGCAGTAAGCATAACCACGTTCGCTGCCGGGTCTGTTCCCTTGATCTGCTTCAGCGCAGCCAACCCATCCAATTCGGGCATGGTTATGTCCATCAATACGACATTGGGATGTTCGGCGTTATAGGTTTCTATCGCCTTCGCCCCATTTTCAGCTTCGATCACATCATGACCCGCTCCACTCAACAGCTTCTTGATACGGACCCGCAGGAACTCAGCGTCATCCACTACCAGAATTTTTGCCATATAGAATACTCCTCTCAATCTTAATCAAACATACGCGGTTAGAATTCGATTTCTTCCCCGCCTAATCTGCGAATGGTCATTCTGCCATTATCAACATACAGGCGGATGGTCCGTCCAACATTTCCGCCAACATCTTTGCCAACCACCGGTACCGAGCTGGCCTGTAATACACTATCTGCTGCTTCTATATTGCGTTGTCCAATATTCAATACATTCGTAAAACCGGGAGCATCCAACATATGCGCCCCCCCGGCAATTCTGATGGAAAAGTGCTTATGACTGCCTCCTGCTTCAACCATTTTCTGAAATAACTCCGGTATCCCGTGTTCAACATATCGCGAATCAGGGTCCTTACCATTACCATTCGCCCTCGGTAATACTGCATGCAGCATACCTGCAATCCTGGCGCGATCATCATAGCAGGCAATTCCCAAACAAGACCCCAGCCCATAAGCTACCAGCACATCATCCGAATTTCTACTGACGACAATTTCACCAAGACCAACCGACAGAGTTTCACCCATATTCTTGTATACTCCACTCATTGAACAATTCAAGAACATCAGTATCCGGAATTACCCAGAACTTCGCCTCGGTTGTTTGATTCCCGATTTCCAAAGCCGTTTCAAAGATAATGCCATAATCAGCTGCCATTGCCGAACCGGCAATCACAATGTTCAGTATTGCTCCAACCATATCTACAATCACTGCAGGTGGTGAAGGGCGGGTAGACAGACTTGTGATCCGCTCAATTGTGGAGAGGAAGAAGGAACCTGTCAGGTTTCCTACTTCCGCCAGTGCGGATCTTTCAAGCGAACCAAGTACGGTTGTTGTTCCCGGATCACGTTGAAGCACCATATCCGCCATTTCAAGCCCCTTCTCTATTGGCAGAATAAACATAATTTGACCGTGAAAATCACCTTCAGCCATCAGGTAAATGCCAACCGCTTCCTTCTCCAACCCTCCCAGTGCTTCAGGCAACCGCAACAATTCCACCAGTTCTGTTTTTGGCTCGTGGAACCTGAGCGGCTTACCAACCATCTCCTCCAATCCATCTGCAGCATGTTGAAAACCTTCTTCAGCCATCCGGTTGAGGACATTAAAAAACTGTGCAGTAAGTATCCCTTCTGCTATCACTATGAACCCCTTTTCTGAATCATTTCAGGATCCAATTCCTGAGCTCTTCGAAATCGGTGTTTTCCCATTTCCAGCAGTAAACCCTGAACATCGATGATTAATGCCACCTGCCCATCTCCCAGAATCGCTGCTCCTGCAATCCCCCTGGTTCGTCCCACCAGTTCCTCAATGGACTTCACCATCAGTTCCTCTTCGCCAAGCAGTGTATCCACAATCAGCCCAACCCGATTTTTCCCGGCCTGGATCGCTACGACAAATACATGAGAACTATCATTGTCCACCCGTCCAAAACCCAGCACATCGGATAGCTTGAGTACTGGCAGCACCTTATCACGCAGCACAATAACCGGTTGTTCCTTTATTGTCTGGATTGAATCAACAGAAATGTGCAATGTTTCAGTGATCACCGCCAGAGGAATTGCATAGGCTTTTGTTTGAACACCAACAAGCAGTGTGGGTACAATCGCCAGCGTAAGAGGGAGGATCACATGAAAACGCGTTCCCTGGCCGGACTCACTTTCCACCAAAATCGAGCCGCCAATGGATTCAACGTTGTTACGGACAATATCCATACCCACACCACGGCCGGATATATCACTCAACTTCTCAGCGGTTGAAAGACCAGGCCTGAATATCAACTCCAGCGCATCCTCTTGCTGCATGGTGCGGCTTTCGTTATCTGATATCAACCCGCGTTCCAATGCCTTCTTGCGCAGTTTCTCGGTATCAATCCCGCCGCCATCATCAGACAAGGAAATAATAATCTGTCCATTCTCATGCTCTGCACTCAATCGGACCGTGCCGCGTTCAGGCTTCCCTGCTTTTGCCCGATCCGCAGGTGACTCAATACCATGATCCACTGCATTCCTCAACAAATGGACCAGAGGATCCCGGATCTTATCAATCACGGACCGGTCCAGCTCAGTTTCTTCACCATAGATTTCCAGGTCAACACGTTTATTCGCCTTGCGTGCCAGATCCCGCACAAGACGCGGATATTTATTAAATACATTGGCAACCGGCAGCATCCGGATTTCCATGATCTCTTCCTGGAGCTGATCAGTTATTCGTCCAATTTGCGCAACAGTCAGATTCAGTGCGTCAATCTCACTACCCCCCTTCAGGCGTGCCTCGAAATCATTACGAACCCGATTCAAGCGATTTCGACTAGTAATCAATTCACCTGCCAGGTTCATAAGACTGTCCAGGCGCTCTACACTGGTTCGAACCATTTGATCTACTGCTTTTGCACGACTCGTATCACCTGAATTGGTCTGAGCCGTTTTCAACGAATCCCGCAGCACGGTCACCTGCTTGGCAACTGCTCTATCCAGATCTGGCTGGCTGATAAATCCCATCTGCACCAGAAGCTGGCCCAACATTGGTATTGGAGGAGGTTGGATTCGTTGAGATGCCAGAGCCTTCTGCAGCTGCTCTTCATTGATATGCCCCTCACGGACCAGGAATTCACCTAATTTAGGCAGAACATCAGTTTTCTGCTCCTCCAGCTTTTGATGTTCATCCTCTCTGGATGCAAAATCCTCTTCTGCTTCTTCACCAAACCGTTCTCCATTGATAAACAGATTGTAGATTTCGGAAACCTGCAGAACAGCTTCCCCGATCTGTTCTCTGGAATGTGCCGATTCAAGGCTCAGAACAAAATGAGCGATTGGAATCGCCGTCTCAATAGCCTTCTGGTCAGGATGCATATAAGTGATCGTCCCCATCGATTGGAGAGCCAGTATCACCTGAAATGCACGTGCAGCAGAAGCGATACTTCCCTTCTCGATATCCATCTCCAGCTGCCAGTCCCCCTCCCCGATCTCCCTTTTCACAGCTTCCCTGGAGTTCATGCCGGCTGCTTCTTTTTCGTTCATCCCGCTGGAGGTTGCTGGACCGGTTTTTCCACTCTTTTCACCATCAATTCCTCCTGTCCTCTTTGAGGCGAGGAAATTGATGCTTTCAACAAGTGGTTCAATGTCCTCCACCCGCATGACATTATCGGCAACTTCATCCCTGAGGAGTGAGAGTACATCGATCGATTCCAGACAGATATCAACCATATCTGCTGAAACCGTAATTTCTCCTTTTCTCAGGCTGTCAAGCACCGATTCCATCACGTGCGTCAATCGCGTCATCCGATCGTGCCCAATCAAACCAGCAGAACCCTTAATCGTGTGGGCAGCGCGGAATATCTCCTGCAGCAGGTCAACATCATTTTGATCCTGCTCCAGCCGAAGGAAACCTTTCTCCAGTGTATCTATCTGATCTTTTACTTCGGCCTGGAAAATTGGAAGTTCATCTTCTGAAATATCAAATAAGAGACTCATATCACCTCTGAAGGATTAAACGGAAGCTCATACCGATTTCCCATCCTACAGGAATAATCGAACTACCTGTACATCCTAGCACAGGCAGTAAAAACATTCTGTAAACCAATCATAAAAGGGGAATGCTGGGATATGAAATTCACATAAACATAAAAGGGAACGGAGATAAACTGCGTGGTAAATGTCAGGCGGTTGTTGGAACAGCCGGGAGCATAACGATCATGGTCGTCCCCTGGCCGGGTTGCGATTTGATATTGATTCCTCCACCATGGTTTTTGATAATCCTGTAGGTTGTGGATAATCCCAGGCCAGTACCGCGCCCCGGCTCCTTGGTGGTGAAAAACGGTTCAAAAATCTTCTTTATCAGGTCGGGCGGTATCCCCATCCCTGTATCAGAAACCACTACCTCCACCTCATCTCTCTGAGCTGTAGACTTAATCGAAATTATCCCACCTTCTTCATCCAGCGCATCATGGGCATTGATCAGCAGATTAAGCCAGACACTCTGCAGGTGGTCTGGATTCCCGCGTACCAGAGGCAGATGTTCATCCAGATCGAGGATAAGATTGATATTGGAGGAAGACCACTGATTTTGCACAAGGGAAAGAGATTGCCTGATAGATGTATTCACATCCATCAAAACGAACTCCTGGCGTTCCTGACGGGAGAAATTCAACAATCCCTTCACAACTTCCTGGGCGCGAAGACTTGCAGATTCGATCAGTTCCAGCGACTCGGTCTGGTCAATATTCTGTTCCATTTCTATCCGCATCAATTGCACATTTGCAATAACCGCCGTAATCGGATTATTTAATTCATGCGCCACACCAGCCGCGAGCTGTCCCACAGCAGCAAGTTTTTCCGCCTGGATCAGCGAAGCTTCCAACCGCCTTTGCTCTGTGACATCACGCACCTGTAGAATAGTTCGCAGTACTCTCCCTGCATTATCTTTAATCGGATAGGTAAAAATCTCCCGCTCCGCATGGATCTGGCCGGTCTCCCACTCTCGTTCTATACGCATGGTTTTTTCGCCAGAATTGAATGTTTCCAAAACACGGCAATATTCGCAGGGTCGGTTTGAGCCAAAAAGGACCTTATAACATTTTTTCGATATCATATCCTGCGGCACTTTATGAGAACGACGGGCGCGGGCCTGGTTGATAGCGATGACCCGATATTTCCGATCGACGATATAGAGTTCATCATCCAGATTGTCAAATAATGCCATCAACGTTGAGCGGCTGCGAGAAATTTCCTCCCGGCTCACTTCAAGATCCTGGTTTGCCTGAGTAAGGGATGTGAACAGCTGCACATTATTGATCGCAGCGGCAACATTTGCTGCCAGCGTGATCAGCAGCTCCTTGTCCGAGCGAGAAAAGGGACCGGATATTTTATTGATCAGTTCTATCGCACCGAACACTTTTTCCCTTACAAGCAACGGCACACACAGAAGAGACCGGGTCTCATATCCCTCGATATCATCCACAGCAGGGTCGTAATGGATATGCTTGGGAGCCTCCTCCAAAACAGCTGTTGCACTGTTTTGAACACAGTGGCCGACAATGCCTTCAGCGTTTTCTCCCGGCAATTTTTGTCTTCCCGAAAGATCTCCTGTAAGAAGATGCTTTATCAGATTCCAGGAGGGGGGGTCTTCTCGCAGCACCAGCGCGCCTGCTTCCACATTAAAGAGCTCCCAGACAGCCTGCATTGTAGCTGTAAGAATAATGTCCATCTCCAGTGCACTGGAGAGCGACTTTGCCAGAGAGTTAAGAATCTGGATTTTTCGACTGAGTTGATTAACTTCAGATATCTCTTCAAGCTGCTGTGCAGCATGTGAAAGCTCTTCTGCGACCGCAGTCAGTATTTCCGCCGGATATTCAGCTTCCTCTTCACAGACCAGAATTCCGATTCGCTGCTCTCCCTTGAGAATATAGCGAATACCTTCGTTGTTTTCCCCCCTGCTTCCGGCTTCTGCAAAAGCCCGCTCTGTGGACCCCCACAATGTCCCCTTCCGCTCCATGAATCCTTCAGGCTTTCCAAGATGATTCACCCAGAATGGCTGCAATTCACCATTGTCCTCATGAATCAAGGCCAGGCCAACACGTGATTCTCTAAAAACGGGTCCAATTTCCTCCATGGTTGAAAGCATAACCTGTCGAAAATTGAAACCCCGCTGAATCGCTTCAAAAACCAGGGCTCTGGCACCCGGGTCAGCAGGGGCTGGCCTAACCTGAGGAGTGTGTGACATTTGAAGAACCGTCTACACTTTCAGGAATCTTCCGGCATAACAGTGTAGCCATGCCCTTTAACAGTCTCGATAAATTCCGGACTGGACGGATCTCGTTCGATTTTTGCGCGCAGGTTCTTTATATGCACTCGCACAAGATCCGGGCTGCCGGTATCATGCGGATAATCCCATACTTCTTGAAGCAGTCGATCGGGTGAGAAGACTTCCCCTGAATGACTCATGAGATGGTAAATAAGATCAAACTGCACCGGAGTGAGACTTACCTTGCCACGTGGCCCGGCAACCTGGAACGAACGGGCATCCAATTCATACTCGCGCACTTTGAGGGTAACGACTTTCTCAGTTGCCGCATTATCCTGCTTTTTAACCCGTCGCAAAATTGCCCGTACACGAAGGAATAATTCATCAAGATTGAAGGGTTTACTCAGGTAATCATCTGCTCCTGCTCGCAACCCCATGATTCGATCTTCCTCTTTTCCTTTTGCAGTCAGGAACAGGACAGGAAGTTCTTCCAGAATTGGGTCTTTGCGAATCTGGCGACACACTTCATAGCCATCCATACCAGGCATCAGAACATCGAGGACCAGCAGGTCCGGATGGTTCCGACGGGCTGTCTGCAACGCCTCCACACCACTGTGTACAACCGAAACCTGGAACCCTCCTGCACGCAGAGAGCGTTCTATCGTCCTTGCAACAATTTCATCATCATCAACAACAAGAATATGTGCTTCTTCCATGTATGCCCTCCTGGCCGCAGCAGCCTGTTATTCTGTTCCGCTTCCTTCATCCATACAAACAACAATTTCACTTGGCGCAGCAGACCTGATAGCAATATCCAGCTTCTTATCGTATTTCTGAATAATGCCTTCCACAATGGTCATACCGACCAGTTCTTGAGAGAAACCAGCTCCCTCCTGCTCACTGCTTAATTCCGGTATGTTGCCACTGCACTGTATCTTAACCGTAATAGTCTGTTCATGCAAATAAGCTGCAAGTTTTATCCAGGGTTCAGAGGTATCTTTTGAGCACTGTACAGCCAGGTGCAGCAAATGAAACCAGAGATCAATCAGATCGCGCTCCCGCACAGATACCAGCGGCAGCCCTGCTTCGATGGACATCTCAAGTCTGATCCGATTTTCCTCCACAACGACCCTCGTCAGATCAATAGCTGAGAAGATAGTAGGAGACAGCTCATACTGTCCCTGATCGGAAGTTGTTGCTGCGGTAACGCGCATCAGATTCTTGATCACTTTCGCAGCCCGCCACCCTGCTTCTTCAATCGCCTGCGCCGATTGGCCTTCTACCGATTCCGCCTCCAGATTTCGCGTCAGAATCTGCGCTTCCCCGAGCACCGTGGTAAGAGGATTGTGAATCTTATGAGCCATGCTGGAGGCAAGCTCACCGATCGACGCAACTCTGGCTGCGTCCAACAGACGCATTTGCGTTTTACGCAGTTCTTCCTGCAAAACCCGATAGGGTGTGATGTCACGGAATACCAGAATGCAACCAGGCGCTGCCTGGTCCGGTATGTGAACTGATGTTGAATTAACACTGACATAGGCCATCTTCCCATCCTGAAGTGGCAATTCAAATGTGTCTGTTTCAATGCCTTCCTTTGGTCCTTCCAGAAATGCGTGAAGATTAGGATTGTCCGTCAGCACCAGGCGAATTGGTTCTCCGAGAACATTCCTTGCTGCTTTACCGAATATACGCTCCGCACCTTCATTCCAGAATGAAATTTCCTCAGCTGAATTGATTACAATTATCGCATCAGAAAGCCTTTCCAAGAGCAATGCATGATAACGAAGTTTCTCCTCAGCTTCTGTTTTCTTCATTATATCCGCATGCATGCGGATAACACGGTCCACAACATGGGATAGTTCAATTAACTCGGGTTTCCCTTTGCTGAGATAATCGTATGCTCCGAGTTTGATCGCTTCCGATGCTGTTTTCTCATCTCCCGCGCCAGTGATCATGATAACAGGCGGCCTTTTATCACGAGAAGCCAGCTCCGGCAGTGTAGCCAGTCCTGAGCCATCCGGCAGATGATTATCCAGCAGTATCACTGCATAATCTTTCTCTTCCAGTTTTTGCCACATTTTTTCGAGTGAATTAGCCCAATCGACACCATAAGCGCTTTCCAGCTGTAGCAGTGTCTGGACCATCTGGCTGTACTCGATACTATCGTCAACCAGCAGCAGCCAAGTTTTCTTTTCCATATTTAAACACCCCCCCGGGTGAATTATACTGAATATCTCCTGTCCTTCCAAAATAACATGAAACGTCTCCTGATAATAAGAGCAGTTCCCTCCAATTTGAGTATATCAGGACTAATTTAAACAATATATAAATCTCGCGTAAACGAAAAGCCAAAAAAATGGTAATATTTTCTTTATGATTTTTCCTTGGATAATTCGGGAGTAGAATTTCAGAATGACATAAATCTGATCCGCAGAGGATTCTGGTTTTCCTCAGAATTCAGGAGCTATTATGTGGTTGTCCCCGTTTTTTGAAAGAGTCTGGCTGCAGGACCTCATTGCTGTTTTCGTATCGTTTCTGCTGGCACTTTTCTGGCTGCGGGTCATGGACTTCCTTGCCCACCGCGGCCTGATCGAACAGAAACTCAGCCGTAAAATCATCCACATCGGTACAGGACCCATATTTCTGCTATGCTGGAACTTTTTCAGCAGCAGCCCTTCCGCCCGATTTATAGCAGCACTGATTCCGCTGGCGATCTCCGCTCAGTTTTTCATGGTTGGAATGGGCTGGATGAAGGATCCGGCTGCAGTGCAGGCTATGTCCCGCACCGGTGACCGGAGAGAAATCCTCCGCGGTCCGCTTTACTATGGCATTATGTTCATTCTCCTCACCATCGGATTCTGGCGAACCTCCCCTGTGGGCATCCTGGCACTGATGATCCTGTGTGGTGGGGACGGATTTGCAGATATTTTTGGACGAAAATTCGGAGATTCAAAACTGCCTTTCAACCACACGAAAAGTTGGGTCGGCTCAGCCGGCATGTTCCTTATGAGCTTCCTGTTTGGGTCCGTGTTTATTCTCCTGTTCAATTCTATGGGATACTTCACTGAAACACTTCCGACAGCATCTATCCTGTTGAATATTGCCCTGATCAGTCTGGCTGCAGCAGTGGTGGAGGCACTTACAAAGCATGATCTGGATAATATTACGATCACGCTTACGTCCGTCGTTCTGGGCTTGATGCTTTTTTAGGGTGTACCGCAGGCAACTTATAACCGCCCTGTAAAGCTATATCCAGCGGTCGAACCTTCCGACTGCTTCAGCTGTACACTCCAGCAGCTTCAAACCGTTCTGACGGGATGTCTCGATGTGTCCCATCACAGTACTGTCTCACAGGTAATAACCAAAGTTTCCTTCCGTTTACAGCACTGCAGTCCTGAATGCTTTGTGAACAGTCGTCCTAACCCGAACTTTGCTTTAAACACCCGGGATCAGGGTCTTCCTGCCTGAATTTTTTCATTCTTTAGTAACGCCGAACCATTAGTGAAACGAGAGGACAACCTTGAACATCCAGCGGAGTTCGTTGGCCTCATGTCCTTCTGTATGAAGGAATATTTTCCACTGCGACAACAGCTATGGAAGCTGAATAACTGCCTGATCAAGTTGCTCGCCTTCATAACTTACTGCACGCAGTTCCAGAGTATCAGATTCAACTTCCAGTACAACATAGTGGGATATTCTCTGAAAGAACTGACTCTGTGGCAGCGGTTCATCCATAGCATAGAGCACAGTCGATCCACCCCCACTTATAAGGTATGTGATCCCATCCACCAGGAGCCGCTGATAATTATGATCGTGTCCTGATAACACCAGGGGGACACCGGCTTCGACAAAAAGCTGATGCCAGAGCTGTTGAAAAGGAATACCTTCTTCCGTGTATATGCCACTGGTGAAAGGAGGGATATGGAATACCGGAATGGTCACATCAAATCGATCATCCCGAAGACGTTCTTCAAGCCATGCCTGCATTTCAGCTCTGCCTGGCGCACCATAGATCGCTTCTGAATCAATCATCAGAAACTGAATTTCTCCAATTTCAATCGCATACCAGCGACGCTGGCCGTCAATACCCTGCTCCAAAGGATCAATACCCGGGTGAGAGGGGAATACATGATAATAAAAAGGCAGTTCCTCCCACATTGCAGCGAGATTGTACTCGTGATTACCCGGCACTGGATAAAGAACCATGTGCTGCAGAACAGGTTTGAACGGCAGGTAATACTTCAACCAGTATGCCAGAAAAGGATCACCCGACTGCTCCTCCATTTTGTATACCACATCACCGGTGTGAATCACAAAATCCAGATCACTGGACGCCATCATCCTGCCCAATTTATAGGTTACTTCCTCACCAAATCCGGAATCACCGATGATTCCAATGCGGAGCTGCTCAGGATTTTCAGCCAGAGTCTTCACAGAGACTGCCCCCCAGGGTTCACCACGCCATGCGGGAGGACCGTAACGCCCATCCCCGGTTGTTAATCCCACATCGATCTGATAGACGGTATCCGGCTGCAGTCCATCCAATGTCAGAAGGTGGATTGTCTCCTCCGGGTTTAGTGTCAGGTAGAACGCATCTGATAGCGGCGTGGATTCCTGCCGGTAGAAAATGAAACCAGCAGAAGGTTGTTCCAATTCAAAATAGATTATCAAATCATCGTTTGAGCAGAACTGCACAGTAAGGGGAAGAAGATATCCGACCCGGGAATTATGATCCTCATCAAAGTAACTTCCTGGATTCGGTGTTGCGGTTGCAGATGCAGTCACTGTTCTGGTTGCGGTCTGTGTTGGGGCTGAAATTTCTGATGGAAGAAGAGAGTCACCAGCAGTCTGCTCCCTATCGGGATCCTCCACACCGGTACCCTGCTGCGAACAAGCCAGGGCTGCCATACCAAGAATCATTAATCCTGCTGTCAGTGTAACGGCTAGATTGCGTCGTCTCGCTTGACCTCTTCCCATAATTCATCCATTTCTTCCGTGGAAAGGTCGCTGAAAGATCGACCCTGTTCCCGAACACGCTCTTCAACTGCTGCAAATCTACTCCTGAATTTCCGGTTAGTCTCCCGGAGTGCATCTTCTGCATCAAGATCCATCCAGCGGGCAAGATTTACAATTGAGAACAGTATATCCCCGAGCTCCATTTTTTGCTCGTTCAGGGTTTCTGCATTGTCCAGTTCAGAAAATTCCTCGGCTATCTTCCTGCGAACACCATGAATATCATTCCAATCAAATCCAACTCTTCTGGCACGCTGCTGGATCTTCTGTGCCTGAGAAAGCGCCGGCAAAGCCCTGGGAATACCCGTGAGAAGTCCTTTTTTTCCTTCCTGCTCTTCAGATTTAATCCGTTCCCAGTTCACAAGCACATCCTCGGTGTTTTCCAGTTTCAGCTGAGAAAAAACATGCGGATGACGCCGAATAATCTTACGGTTGATTCCTGCAATCACATCGGAGAGGGTAAACTCCTCTTCTTCAGTTGCAATTTGTGCATGCAGAATTATCTGAAGTAAAAGATCTCCAAGCTCTTCCTGGAGAGCATCCATGTCATCATCATCGAGAGCCTGCAGTGCTTCATAAGCTTCTTCAAGCAGATGCGGGCGGAGCGATTGATGTGTCTGCTCCTGGTCCCACGGGCACCCGTCCGGAGCACGAAGGAGTGCAATGGTTTCCGCAAATGTTTCAAGCGAAGCAGATTCTCCTCGTGATGGAACATACAGCGTCGTCATCGAAGCGATCTTTGTACTGTGATCCAACTCAAACAGCGGGATCTGTTCCAATTCTTCTTTTTCCGATCCCGCTGCATGAATAAGTGTGACCACATGCTCATCAGGATATCGCGTCATCAGTGTTAATTTTAAATCTGACGCAACCATTCGTGAGTACACCTGGGAAATCAGGACCGGCGTATCCGTTGAGAAAGGAGGATAACTCCGCTGATTTACATCCAGGGCATCAACCAGAACCAGGCCATCAAGAGCATCCAGCTGCAGTGCCCGCAGGCATACCTCCATAAAACTTATCCCGGGCAGAATCCTGCAGGGAATCCCTCTTCTGGAGGCTTCTGCTATAAGGCCGGTTCCGGTTGTTTCCCCTACCATCGGATCGCCAGGGACAGCGTATACAACGGTTGATTTTTCTGCGTTCCCGATGATTTCCCGGATAATAGCCTGGTATACGTCCTCATAGGATTCACTGGTTTCATACAGAGAATCAAAACTATGAAGCTCCACTGTGTCTGGAAGATAGGGAACGGCAGGATGATATTTCGTTCGCAGAAAAAGCTCCTTTGTACCTGTGATCGTTTCCCAGGCAGCTCGGGTTATTGATGCCGGATCACCCGGTCCCAGCCCAACAATAATTATTCCCGTCATGCAGCTACCTCCATGGAACAAAACCCCAATAAGAATCATCTGACCGGAGAAAGATACCTCCGGTCAGGATCTGAATCATTATAAACCTGTAAACAACAGAGACAGGTACAAGATGTAGCATTAACTTGCCCGGAATGTCTGGGCTGCCATTAACGCTTGGTGTATGTAGGCGCCTTGCGTGCTCGTTTGAGACCGGGCTTTTTTCGTTCTTTCATGCGCGAATCCCGTGTCAGAAAACCATGTTTGCGCAGTGTGGTGCGCAATTCAGGCTCCATCTTGAGCAGTGCGCGGGCCAGGCCATGCATTACTGCACCGGTCTGTCCGGTTACACCACCACCGAGAACCTTGACACTTACATCCAGCTTTCCGGTAAAACCAGTCTGGTCCAGCGGCCCCAGGATCTTACTGTGGTCGCCAAGACGGGTGAAATACTCCTCAACCGGTTTTTCATTAACGATGAACTCACCCTTACCAGGTTGAATCCGTACCCGGGCTGTACTTGTCTTGCGACGCCCAATTCCTTCATAAAACTGTTCGGCCATACCTCTCGCCTTTCATACTTTCATTTAGAAATGCTGCTTAGTTAAGCAGTTCTGGCTGCTGCGCCTTATGTGGATGTTCTGGTCCGGCATAGACTTTCAGCTTCCCCAGAAGCATTCTGCCATATCGATTTTTCGGCAGCATGCCATGCACGGAATGAGTTATCACCCGCTCGGGAAATTTAGCCAGCTGGTCACGCAGCGAGATCTTCTTAATCCCGCCGGGATACCCGGAATGACGATAGTAAAACTTCTGGTCCAAGCGATTGCCAGTGACAGAGATTTTCTCTGCATTGATCACAATCACATAGTCACCTGTATCAGCGCCCGGAGTATATTCCGGTTTATTCTTACCAAGCAAGATACGAGCTATCTTTGTTGAAAGCCGGCCGAGATTTTTATCGGCAGCATCAATAAGATACCATTTTGAGGTGATATCACCCTGTTTAGGAAAATAGGTTTTTTGCACGCTTACACTCCCGAACACAGCTCTGATTGATTCCTGAGGGGAAAAAACCTCTTCCGATCAATACTCTGTGTTCACTGTTTCTTGATAACACACTTCTTCCAGACACAGACCACTCGCAGGGGCCAGTGACCCTTCCCAACGAGAATCCGGTTTATCCAGCAGATCCGCCACACCCGATACGTCCAGGCGGGATGAACCAACAGCCACCATCATAGCCACCAGCCGCCGTACCATGTGATACAGGAAGGCATTCGCTGTGATATCCAGCTGAATTTTTTGATTTTCCTGCAGCCAATCCGCCTGAAAAACCATACGGATTGTGTGCCCACCAGGGATCGGTGGTCGACCAAAAGCAGCAAAATCATGCTCGCCCAGCAGCAATGTAGCTGCGTCCTGCATCAGGCTGATATCCGGTGCAGGCCATACCCGCCAGGTGTACCGTTCTTGAAGCGGATTGCGATATGGGCTGCACAGAATATGGTATCTGTAGCGCCTGGAAACAGCTGAAAAGCGAGGATGAAATCCTTCATCCGCTTCCGCAGTTTGCCAGACTGCCACATCCGGTGGGATATTGGCGTTGAGCGCATCCGTCAATCGCTCCACGCCGTGCGGCCAATCCATTTCATAGGAAATGACCTGGCCACGGGCGTGAACCCCCTGATCGGTGCGTCCGGCAGCTTTAATTCGTGATCCCTGCCAGCCAATCCTGCGGAGTCCTTCTTCCAGTACATCCTGAACCGTACGTTTTTCACGCTGGCTCTGAAAACCCTGGAACTCTGTGCCGTCATAAGCGATATTCGATTTGTAAATCAACATTGGTGCGCACCCCTCAGGGCTTCGCTCCATCGTACGCTGACCGTACTATTCTTCCACCAGTTCAATCAGCACCATCTCAGCTGCATCTCCCAGCCTTGGTCCGAGTTTGATCGTGCGTGTGTACCCGCCCGGACGATCTACATAACGCTGGGCAATATCATCAAAAACCTTCTTTACAACTTCCGGGTCTGTCAGTTTGCCTGCACATAAACGGCGTGCATGAACCGCAGCTGCCCCGCCGGCCGCATTTCCACGCTTGGCCTGCGTAATCAGTTTTTCCGATTCGGCCCGTATTGCAAAAGCCTTGGTCCGCGTTGTTTTAATTCGTTCGTGCCGGAACAGCTCCGTCATTAAATTCCGTCGAAGCATTTTGCGGTGTCCGGTTGAACGGCCTAATCTTTTACCCGCAACTCGATGTCTCATTAGATCCTCACTCAGCCTTCTGCCGGTTCTTCTTCGTCTTGATCTCCAAGGTATCCCTTCTCAGCCAGACGGTCCCGTAATTCTGTCAGGCTCTTTTCGCCAAAGTTCCGGATCGAAAGCATTGCTTCAGGACCTTTCTCGAGCATCTCAATAACCTCACCCACGGTGGTTATACCTGTGCGTTTAAGGGAATTGAAGACACGTACCGAGAGATCCAGGTTTTCGATCGGTGTTTCAAATATTTCGCTGGCGATTGAAGGTTCTTCTTCCTGGGCAGCGGCTTCAAGCAAACTTTCTTCGGTAACACCGGCAATATCGCGCAGATGGGCAATCATAATCTGAGCAGCTTTTCCCAGTGCTTCCGATGGGCGGATGGTCCCATCCGTCCAGATATCCAGTATTAACTTATCATAACTGGTGTCCTGTCCAACACGGGCGCGACCTACTTCGTAATTCACCCGTTTTACCGAACTGAAAATCGCGTCGGTAGGAAGCTCGCCGATAGGCAGCCGCCCTCTTTCATCCGAGGGTGAATACCCTCGCCCCCGCTGAACTGTCATTTCGATTTCAAGATGAGTTTTATCGTCATCCACAGTAAACAGATACAACTCCGGATTGACGATTTCCACTTCAGCCGGAGGAAGAATATCAGCAGCTGTCACCTGCCCCTCACCCTTAACCTCTAACCGCAGTCTGGCAGATTCGCCTTCATGCAGAAATACCCGCAGCTGTTTTACATTTAACATCAGCTGCAGAACATCCTCTCGAACACCAGGAATATCCGAAAATTCATGAGGGACATCACTGATGCGGATCGAAGTAACAGCAGCACCTTCCAGAGAGGAAAGGAGCACACGGCGCAAAGCGTTGCCTATGGTAATTCCATAGCCACTTTCCAACGGGCTAATGATGAATTTCCCATAGTTTTTCGCGATAGCTTCTCGCTCGATTTTCGGCATGACCATGTTGGTGGATATGCCCACGATAACCCTCCACTTTGCCTCAAGTACAATCCTTGAGGTTGCTATTCACACCTTAGCGTGAATAGTACTCAATAATTAATGTTTCATTGATCGATGCATCCACATCGGTTCGCTCAGGCAGCTGAACCACACGCCCGCTCAATTTTGGTATCTGGCGTTCCAGCCATGCCGGCGCGGTTCGTGTCTCAGCCAGAGCTTTCAAATCCTTAAAATAAGGACGTGTTCTGGAACCTTCGCGAACTTCAATGACATCCCCTTCTCGGACGAGCATTGAGGGTACATCGGTCCTGCGGCCATTCACATTGAAATGACCATGGGTTACAAGCATACGCCCTTCGGCGCGGCTTTCTGAAAAACCCAATCGGTATACAACATTATCCAGACGCCGTTCAAGCAACTGCAGCAGGTTTTCACCGGTCAGACCCCGCTTTTTAAGCGCTTCACGGTAATAGCGCCGGAACTGGCGTTCGGAAACACCATATACACGGCGTGTTTTCTGCTTTTCACGCAGCTGTCGGCTGTAATCTGAAACCCGCCGGCGGCGGAACTGGGCATCTCGACCGTGTTCACCAGGTGGATATCCACGCCTCTCAAAAGAACACTTTTGAGTGTAACAGCGCTGCCCTTTCAGAAAGAGCTTCTCACCTTCACGGCGACACAGTTTACATACTGGTCCGGAATACTTCGCCATACTTTATTCTGTTCCTTCCTTTGATCAGACCCGTCGTTTTTTCGGTGGGCGGCAGCCATTGTGCGGCACAGGTGTTACATCACTGATGGAGCGCACCCTGACACCGGAGCCCTGGATAGCACGGATAGCAGCTTCACGACCCGGGCCCGGGCCCTTTACATACACATCAACTTCCTGCAGCCCGAGATCCTTTGCTGACTCGATAACCTTTTCGGTTGCGAGTCGAGCAGCATATGGGGTGCTTTTCCGTGATCCTTTAAAACCGGATCCACCTGAACTTCCCCACAGCACCGTATTTCCCTGTGAGTCGGTTATCGTGATAATCGTATTGTTGAAAGTCGAGTGTACGTAGGCTTTCCCTTGAGAAAGTGTCCGCTTTACTTTACGACCGGTCCGTCTTGTAGTTTGTCTTCTTGCCATGAGTCCTCTCTAATTCACACATAGACTACCCGAGTTTTAGCTTCCGGGCACCAATACATCAGCCGCACGGGAGGAAGGGTACCCGTGGTGCCCGGCAGCCTGGTCTCAGGAAATCTTACTTCTTCTTTGCACCCCGGCGGCGTCCACGACCCGCAACAGTCTTCTTCGGACCCTTGCATGTGCGTGCGTTCGTCCTTGTCCGCTGGCCGTGTACTGGCAAATTGCGGCGATGGCGCAAGCCGCGATAGCAGCCGATATCCATCAAACGTTTGATATTCATCTGCACTTCACGGCGAAGGTTACCTTCAACTGTGATTTTTTGCGAGATGAAATCACGCAGAGATGAAACCTGATCCTCGGTAAGATCCCGCACTCGTGTGGCAGGATCAATTCCGGAAGCCAGAATCGCATTCTTTGCAGTGGTAGAACCGATCCCATAAATATAGGTCAGTCCAACATCGATGCGCTTTTCGCGCGGGAGGTCAATACCTTCTATACGAGCCATTGATTTTATCCTTGCCGTTGCTTATGTCTCGGATTTTCGCAAATTACATATACGCGTCCGCGACGACGCACAATCTTACATTTCGGACAGCGCTTCCGCACTGAGGAAGATACTTTCATGTCCTCGTTCTCCTTCAACCTGCAGGTCTTTCAACCTCGACCCGCAAAGTATTGATTATACCGGATCGCCTCTCCCAGGTCTAGGTCTTCTTCAAGAGCCGTTAGCACCCGGGGGCCATTCTCGGTTACAGCAACAGTGTGTTCATAATGTGCGGTGATCCGTCCATTTCTCGAAGCCACCGTCCATTGATCTTCCAATACTCTTGTTCCCGGATCCTCAAGCAGAACCATTGGCTCAAGGGCAATAGTCATACCCTTCCGAAGCACAACGCCCCTGCCGGCTGTCCCATAATTCGGAACCTGGGGATCCTCATGCATGTTGGCGCCGACCCCATGACCGGTATACTCCCGAACTACCTGATACCCGTTCTTCTCAACAAAGTTCTGAATTCCAGCAGAAACATCACCGGTCTTGTTGCCTGCAACCATCTCCTGGATCCCGGCATACAATGAACCCAGTGTTACTTCCATCAATGTCTGAGCTTCTTCAGATACTTCGCCTATCGCAACGGTCAGCGCTGAATCAGCTACAAATCCTTCAAATACAGTGCCACAGTCAATGCTGACTATGTCGCCTTCAACAAGAACTCGCGGCCCGGGTATGCCATGGACCAACTCCTCATTGACTGAAATTGTGGTTTCAGCCGGATACGGGTACGGCCCCGGATACCCCAGAAATGCGGGTTCCGCATTAAACGAGTGTATTACATCGGCTGCCGCAGCATTCACCTGCGCTGTGGTTGCGCCGGGTCTGGCTGTCTGCACAGCGGCGAGCAGCGCCCGGGCATTTATCTTGCCGGCTTCACGCATGATGGTTAATTCACGTGAGCTTTTTATATTGATGCCCCGAAGCCAACCCATACTTCCTCCGCTCAGCCTATTTCCTGCAGTAGTGACTGCTGCACTTGTTCAATATCCTGGTCACCATCTACCGTGGCCAGCGTGCCCCTCTCGCGGTAGTACGCAATAAGTGGTGCTGTCTGCTCCAGGTATACGGTGATCCTGTGCTCTACAGTCTCTTTTTTATCGTCGTCACGCTGGTACAGCTCCAACCCGTCGATGTCACAGATACCGGGTTTTTTGGGAGGATGATACACAGTGTGATACACGTGGCCATCCGGGCACACCCAGCGCCCTGAAAGGCGTTCCACCAGCAGCGCTTTGTTCACATCAAGATAAAGCGCTTTCGCAACCTTGCCGCCCAATTGGTCGGCAAGAAGTTCGATCGCTTCTGCCTGGGCTGGCGTTCGCGGAAATCCATCCAGGATGGCGCCTTCAGAGCAGTCATCTTGCTCCAGCCGCTCCTGAACCATCCCGATAGTTACATCATCTGGCACCAGTTCACCACTATCCATAAACTTCTTCGCCAGCACGCCAAGCTCTGTCCCTTCCCCCAGATGGTGACGGAACAGATCGCCGCTGGAAATATGCGGGAGACCCAGCTCTTCGCTTATCTGTTTTGCCTGCGTGCCTTTCCCGGCTCCGGGTGCACCAAGCATGATGTAGTAGCGTGCTGTCATCGCCTGCCCTTCTACTTCCAGTGATCAGCGAACCAGAACCGCTGAGTCATAGCCGCGCAGCTTGAGCTCAGCTTCAATCGATCGATACACATCCCGCACAACACCAACAACAATCAGCAGACCAGCAGATGAGACAAGCAGGACGCTTGACTGCGATGCCTCAATCGGCATCAACAGATTAACCAGCCATGGCAAAACAGCTACCAGGCCAAGGAATACAGCTCCTGGTAATGTGATACGCCGAAGCACACGGGTCAGGTATCTTTGGGTAGCAGCACCCTTTGTCACACCCGGTATCTGTGCCCCGGAGCGCTTCAGGCTTTCACCATAATTCTGCTGCTGGAAGAGCACATCCGTGTAGAAAAAGGTGAAGATGACCACCATTAAAAAGTACAGAATAAAGTAAGCATCACTCGACCCACCGAATGTCGCCTGCGCCCATCCTGCTGCTTTCTGCACCCAGACAGTCTCCGAGCGAATAAAGAATTGGGCAATAACCGCAGGGAATGTCAGAATCGATTGGGCAAAGATGATCGGGATCATGCCGGCCATGTTCACCATCAGCGGCAGGGTTCCTTTCACCGGCATAGACATCCGGTTTCCCATACGCCGGCCGGGATACATCACAGGTACATGGCGCCGTCCTTCCTGCACTACAACAATCGCAAAGACGATCGCAACCATAATCACAAGTGAGATCAGGACCAGTGCCACGCGGTTCTGTTCATCTGCCAGCAGCCTGCCAAAATTGGAGGGCATACGGGAGACAATGCCTGAAAAGATGATCAGCGACAAGCCCTGATTGCGAATACCATGCTCGGAAATCAATTCACCGAGCCAGATCGCGAACATGGTTCCGGCTGTCATTGTTAGGATTATCGTGAAGGTCGGCAGGTTAAAGCCGATCGGTTCATTCAAAATCGCATCTGTGGCGTACTGCTGGAACAGACGAATCTGTCCGAGGGCGGAAAGCGCAGCCATCGGTACGGCCAGGTAATACGTCCACTTTTCCATCCACTTACGCCCTTCACGTGGATCATCCTCCATACGCCGCTGCAGCGCTGGAATGATGGGCGTAAGCAGCTGCAGGATAATCTGTGCCGTAATGTAGGGGTATACACCCATTGCAAGCACAGAAAAGATGGAGACAGTGCCGCCAGAGAGCAGGTCCAGCAATCCAAACATCGAGGTTCCTGCACCCTGCCCGGCAAAAATCGAAGCAATCGCCTCCCGGTTTACACCGGGGACCGGGATATGCGCTGCCAGACGATGGATTGTCAGCAGCCCCAGAGTTATCAGCAGCCGATTACGTATGTCAGCTGAGATAAACAAGAACCTTAAAGGGGATTTTTTCATGTTGAGCTCCTTATACCTGACTCAGTTCGTCTCAGCCCTCTATCAGTTCGATCGTTCCACCAGCGGCTTCAACCTTCGCACGCGCGCCGGTAGTGATGCGATGGACCTGCAGCTTAAGTGGCTTATCGAGTTCGCCGCGTCCCAGCACAACAACCGGGTTCGAGGTGTCCTTGATTAATCCTGCCTGGGCAAGACTGTCAGGTGTCACTACGGCATTCTTACGAAAATTTTCGGCCAGTGTATCTACATTCACTTCAAAATACTCAACCCGATTAATATTGGTAAAACCTCGCTTGAACGGTAACCGCCGGTAAAATGGCAGATTTCCACCCTGGCGGTATAAATTACCGCCGGATCCTGCACGTGATTTCTGGCCCTTGGTACCGCGGCCGGCTGTTTTACCCTGCCCGGCGGAGATTCCCCGGCCAACACGCTTTCGTTTGGCAGTAGATCCGGTTTGAGGTTTCAGCTCATGTAACTTCATCTCACTTACTCCTCTACCGAAACCAGATGGCTTACCCGGTTAATCATGCCCCGGACCACAGGGGAATCGGCCTTTTCTACAGTCTGGTTCATCTTTCGCAGCCCTAATGCTGCCAGGGTGCGTTTCTGACGTTCCGAATAACCAATCGGGCTGCGGACCAGGGTAATCCGGATCGTGGCGCTTTTTGTCTTTCTTTTAGCCATCTTTCTCCCGCTCCCAGAATGGTTTTATTTCCGTAACCATCTTGCCGCGTTGGGCGGCTTCAACTTCCAGCGCCGTAAGACCTCGCAGGCCTTTCAGGGTCGCTGTAGCTACGTTCAATACATTATTACTGCCCAATGATTTGGTCAGAATATCGTGGACTCCGGCTGCCTCAAGCACCGCACGAACCGGACCGCCGGCGATTACACCGGTACCCGGGGAAGCCGGCTTTAACATAACTTTGGCACCACTATGTTTTGCCAGCATTTCATGCGGGATGGTATCACCAGCCAGAGAAACCGGACGCATATCCTTCCGCGCCTGTTCACTGGCTTTTCGGATCGCATCCGGTACGCCGCGTGCTTTACCGATACCCATGCCCACCTTGCCACGGTTATCACCAACGACAACCGTCACACGGAAAGCAAATCGCCGGCCGCCTTTGACTACCTTTGCCACACGAGCGATATCAATTACACGCTCGTCCATATCATCCCGTTCATCCATTCTTCGGTTTTGATTTTGTGTCACGTCTTCACTCTCCGCCTGCTAGAACTGCAAACCCGCTTCGCGAGCTGCTTCTGCCAGTGCCTTCACCCGGCCGTGGTAGCGGTAGCCGCCGCGGTCAAAGACCACTTTCTTGATACCGAGCACTTTTACCCGGTCAGCGATTGCAGTCCCGATCACTCGAGCTTGCTCTGTTTTAGACTGTCCTTTTAACTCTTTGGACAGACTTTTTTCCAGGGTCGAAGCTGAGGCAATCGTGTTTCCGGCATCATCATCAATCGCCTGGACATAGATCTCATTCAGGCTGCGATACACATTCAGGCGCGGTACAACTGCAGTGCCATTCACCTTCTTACGCACCCGCAGATGGCGCCTCTTTCGCATGGAATTTCGCGATTTGCTTGCCATAACTTACCCTACCTTGCCCGCTTTACCAGCTTTACGGCGAACATATTCACCCTGGTAGCGAATACCCTTACCTTTATACGGCTCGGGTGGTCTGATTTTACGAATTTCGGCAGCAACCTGCCCAACAACCTGTTTGTCGATTCCCTTGATCCTGATCAAACGAGCCCGCTCTTCAACCTCGAACTCAATCCCATCACGTGGTACGACCCTGACCGGGTGGGAATATCCCACCTGCAGTACCAGGTCTTTATCACTCATCTCAGGCCGGTAACCAACGCCTTCAACCTGCAGCACTTTTTCAAATCCCGCACTCACACCAAGCACCATGTTGTTGATAAGCGCTCGGGTTAATCCATGCAAGGCACGAATCTGCGGTTTGTCAGAAGGCCGATCGACAACCACCGCGCCTTCCTTTATTTCGATCATCATTTCCGACCGGAAAGTCTGGGTTAACTCTCCTTTCGGCCCTTTGACCCGCACCTTAACCCCATCCAGATCTACAGTAACACCATCCGGGATCAGTACGGGCATGCGTCCTATTCTAGACACATCTTCCTCCTCTTTTCCAGCCGGCCACCGGTCTGTCTGACCGGGTCGATCCGACCGTTACTCCCAACATCACCAAACTTTACACAATACTTCTCCGCCAACACCAAGCTGGCGAGCTCGCTGCCCGGTCATCACACCTTTCGGTGTGGAAAGGATAGCAACCCCGATGCCTGAACGTACCCATGGGATTTCCTTTTTATTGGCATAGACGCGTCGCCCGGGTTTACTCACCCGTTCAAGACCGGTAATAACCGAATGGCGGTCCCGTCGTTCTCCTACATATTTCAATTTGATGCGGATTACCTGATGAACTGAATCACTCTGGTCCTCAGCAAATCCTTCAATGTAGCCTTCCGATTTCAAAATATCCGCAATAGCCACTTTGATTTTTGAGCTGGGTACCATCACACTCGTTTGACCAGCCATCAGAGCATTGCGCACTCTTGTCAACATATCAGCAATTGGATCAGATATCGTCATAGCAATAACTCCAAGGTTGGACTACCAGGATGATTTTGTCATTCCCGGGATTTTGCCTTCTAACGCCAGCTCCCGCAGGCAAATACGGCATAAACCAAAGCGGCGGTAATATCCTCGCGAGCGGCCGCAGCGCTTGCAGCGGTTCCGGACACGGGTCTTATATTTACGTCTCGTTTCCCTGATCGGCATACACGTCTTAGCCATACTATTCGCCTCTCCCGAACGGCATTCCTAACTGCCGCAGCAAATGAAAGCCCTGTTCGTCATCTGGAGCGGATGTTACAAAGGTAACTTCCAAACCACGGATTTTGTCAATCTTATCGTATTGGATTTCCGGAAAGATCAACTGCTCGTGGATTCCAAGGGTGTAATTGCCTCGCCCATCAAAACTATTCGGGGACACCCCACGGAAGTCACGTGTTCGCGGCAGCGCTATATTGACCAGCCGGTCAAAAAACGACCACATTCGATAGCCACGCAGAGTCACCTTGACTCCGATAGCACGACCTTCCCGCAATTTGAAGTTGGAGATGCTCTTACGTGCCTTCGTTACCACAGGCTGCTGGCCTGTAATCAGAGTCATATCCCTGACTGCCGCATCCAGTGGCTTAGCCTCTTCAACCGCTTCTCCAACGCCCACATTGACTACAATCTTTTGCAGCTTGGGTACCTGCATCCGGTTGTTCAGTCCCAGTTCTTCCATCAGAGCGGGAGCGATTTCTTTGTCGTACATTTCTTTCATATAATGCTTCATATTCTCAGCTCCCTACTTCATACATCCAGCACTGCCTGACACTTCTTGCAGTAGCGTTGTGCTTCCCCGTCCACTCGGTGGATACCAACCCGGCTGGGTTCTTTACAGCTCGGGCAAATCAACATCACATTGGATACGTTGATCGGGGCTTCGAATTGAATTATGCCGGGATTCATGGTTCGTCCACCAGCCTGAACCTGGCGCTGGTGCTTCTTGCGCAGATTTACGCCTTTGACGACAACGGCAGTTTTGTGCGGAAGAACCTTCAGCACTTCCCCTGCCATCCCTTTATCCCGACCGGACATGATCTGAACATTGTCTCCGAGCTTAATTTTCATTTTCATCGTGAACCTCCTCCTATAGGACCTCAGGAGCCAGGGATACAATTTTCGTATACCCTTTCTCGCGAAGCTCACGCGCCACAGGCCCAAAAATACGGGTGCCCTTGGGATTACGGCGATCGGTGTCCAGAATTACAGCTGCATTATCATCGAATTTGATGGTTGAACCATCTTCCCGCCGGTATTCCTTGGCGGTTCGAACGATCACAGCATGCACGATCTCACTTTTGCTGACCGAACCATGCGGTGTGGCTGCTTTTACCGTTCCCACAACCCTGTCGCCGATGCCACCATAGCGACGTTTGGATCCACCCAGGACTCTGATCACCAGTATTTCACGTGCCCCGGTGTTGTCAGCCACTTTCAGTCGGCTCTCCTGCTGAATCATTGATCCGCCTCCGCGGCCTGATCCGCGTCCGCTTCAACAGCTTTGATCAAATCCAAAACCTGATCCGCTGCGTCCACTTCACTTTCCTCCTCAAGCTTCACCTGTACGGTCTCAAGGTCCGCTCTACGCAGAACCTCTTCAACCGCCCATCGCTTTCGGCGGGAAATCGGCCGGCTTTCAACAATTTTCACCTTATCACCAATCCTGCAGTCCTTTTCATCATGAACAAGATAGTCCTTATGAGTCCGGATGACTTTACCATAGAGAGGGTGACGGCTGGTCTGGTTAACCCTGACTGTGATCGTTTTCTGCATTTTGGTGCGTACAACTTCACCAATCAGTCTACGTCGAGTGTTCGTCATGCTTCACCCCCTTCGCTGGCTGCTATCAGTTCTTTCTCACGGAGGATTGTCGCAAAACGTGCGATATCCTGACGCTGGAACTTCAGCCGCGAAGTATCTGTAAGCTGTCCGGTTGCATACTGAAACCGGAATTTGAAATAGGCTTCTCGAGCTTCTTCAAGACGGGCCCGAATTTCTTCCATCGAGAGGGCACGAATTTCGTCTGTTTTCATCGTTTACTCCCCTCCCAGTTCCTGGCGCTTCATGAATTTTGTTTTTATGGGCAGTTTATGAGATGCCAACCGCATGGCTTCCTTGGCACCTTCTTCAGAAAGACCGGACAGCTCAAACATGACCCGACCCGGCTTAACCACAGCCACCCAGAAATCAACAGCGCCTTTTCCCTTACCCATACGGCTTTCCGCCGCCCGCTTTGTAACCGGCTTATCCGGGAAAATGCGGATAAAAACCTTTCCGCGGCGGCGCATGTACCGCACCAGCGCACGGCGGGCCGCTTCGATCTGGCGGGCTGTGATCCAACCGGGTTCAACGGCCTGTAGAGCAAAATCACCATACTCTATATCCGAGCCCCGATAGGCCTTGCCTGTCATTCGGCCACGCTGCTGTTTGCGATATTTAACGCGTTTCGGAAACAACATCCTATCACCTCTTCACTTGCGAGGAACCGATCCGGTTTTACTCGCTGACATAGACATCCAGTGCTTCTACTTCTTCCGGTTCGTTAGAAAGGATGTCTCCCTTATAGATCCAGACTTTCACGCCGATACGCCCATAGGTGGTCAACGCTTCAGCCCGGGCAAAATCGATATCGGCCCGCAGTGTTTGCGCCGGTACACGGCCTTCTCGCATCCATTCCCTGCGTGCCATTTCGGACCCGGAAAGACGTCCGGAACTCATTACCTTGATGCCGATAGCGCCATTACGCATCGCGTTTTGTACAGCTCGCTGCATAGCGCGCCGGTGGCTGATACGCCGTTCCAGCTGGCTGGCAACATTTTCTGCCACAAGATGAGCGTCAAGGTCTGGGTTCTTGATCTCCTCAATGTCCATCTTGACTTTCGTGCTGGTTAGTTCCTCGACATTTTTTCGTAAATCCTTCACTGTTGCACCCTTACGGCCGATGACAATGCCCGGGCGTGCGGTGTGAATCGTTACGTGTACGTTATTGGGAAACCGCTCAATTTCAATTCTGGAGATCCCGGCATTTGGAATCTGGCTCAGGATCTTGCTCCGAATTTCCTGATCCTCATGCAAGCGCTCAACATACTTGTCGCCTTCTGCATACCAGCGTGATTCCCAGGATTTATTAATCCCTAAACGGTACCCAATGGGATGTACCTTCCGTCCCATGCTCTCTCCTTTCCTTTCAGTCCTTGTCGGATCCGCGTTCGCGTAATACAACGGTAATGTGCGAATGTCGACGCAGTATCGGTTTGAAGCGTCCCCGGGCTCCAAATCGCCGCCAGCGGCGTGTTGGGCCTTCGTCCGCAAAGATACGGTATACAAACATGTCTTCCCGGTTCATGCCGAAATTTTCTTCGCCATTTGCTATCGCTGAACCCAATAATTTGTACACCGGTCGGGCTGCATAATTCGGTGTAAAACGCAGCACATCCATTGCCTCTGGTGCCGGAAGACCACGAACCTGGTTCAAAACCAGCCGGACTTTCTGCGCCGAGATCGGGATGTAGCGCGCTTTTGCTCTTACATCAATAACTTCCGCCATTTTCGCCTACCTCACCCGGGATGTCTTTTCCCTGCCAAGATGCCCGCGGAAAGTTCGGGTTGGTGCAAACTCACCCAACTTATGACCAACCATATTCTCAGTGATATAGATCGGTACATGGCGCCGGCCATCATGCACAGCTATCGTGTGACCAACCATCTGGGGAAAGATCGTGCTCGAACGGCTCCATGTCCGCAGAACGCTTTTCTCGCCCTTCTGGTTCATCTCTTCCACTCGTCTCAGTAATTTAGGGGATACAAACGGCCCCTTTTTCAAAGAACGCGACATTTTCTGTTCGCCTCCACTGCACTACCGCTTTTAGCGGCGCTTCTTACTACGATGACGGACAATGTACTTCTCCGTCTGCTTATTTCGCCGGGTCTTGTAGCCCAGGGTCGGTTTGCCCCAGGGGCTCTTCGGGCCAGGCATACCTATCGGCTGACGCCCTTCACCACCACCATGCGGGTGGTCTCTCGGCGACATGGCAGAACCACGGACCGTTGGCCGAATACCCAGATGGCGCTTGCGGCCGGCTTTGCCCAGTTTGATATTACTGTGATCCGGGTTTCCCACCTCGCCTATGGTTGCATAACAGGTCTGTCGAACTCTGCGCACCTCGCCGGAAGGCAGCCGAAGCATTGCATACTTGCCTTCTTTACCCAGCAGCTGCGCCGATGTACCTGCCGCCCGTACCATTTGCCCGCCGCGTCCTTCACTGAGTTCGATGTTGTGGACCATGGTGCCCACTGGAATGTTCATCATGGGCATACTGTTTCCCGGTCTGAACTCAGCATCCCGGCCAGACATGACTGTGTCTCCAACCTGCAGCCCGAGTGGTGCCAGAATGTATCGTTTCTCACCATCCGTATAAAACAGCAGCGCAATCCGGGCAGAACGGTTCGGATCATATTCAATTGCCGCGACGCGGGCTGGAATACCTTGCTTATCGCGTTTGAAATCAATCAGTCGGACATGGCGCCGGCTCCCACCGCCGCGATGTCGCACTGTTACCCGTCCATGGATATTGCGCCCACCGTGATTAGAGACTGATACAATCAGGGAACGCTCCGGTTTGGACTTGGTTATCTCTTCAAAAGTTGCCCCGGTCATATCACGACGACCTGGGGATGTGGGTTTATACTTCTTTACTGCCATTACTGCACCCCTTCAAAGACATCAATTGTTTCGCCAGGTGCCAACGTGACTATTGCTTTTTTGTAGCTCGATCGACGAGTAACCAGCTTCCTGCCGCGACCCTTGCGTGCACGCTTGGCAGGAAGGTTCATTACATTGACACGCTCTACATTTACTTCAAACAACTGTTCAACCGCTCGCTTGATTTCAAACTTGGTTGCCTGGGAATCAACCTCAAAGACAACCTGGTTCAGAACGCTGCTCTGATAGCTGGACTTTTCTGTAATCAGCGGACGGCGCAGTACATTATAGATTGATCTCATCGTTTCTTACCCTCCTTCCTGTCCCAGATACGACTGTACAACTTCCAGCGCATCCAGCGGCAGGATCAGGCGGTTATAACCAAGGAGATCCCGAATATTCAGATAATTCGCCCGCAGTGTTTTTGCGGTGCTCAGATTCCTGGCGGACATTTCAACAATCTCATCCTTCTGAGCCATCAGAATGAGAGCGCTGTTCTCACCCACCAGTTTCAGGAGCGATCCTGCCAGTTCCCTGGTTTTAATCTCAGTCATCACCAGCTTATCCAGCACAACGATTTCAGCATTGGCTGCTTTCACAGACAGTGCGGACCGCAGAGCTGCCCGGCGCATCTTACGCGGCATTTTCTTACTGTAATCGCGCGGCCGAGGGGTATGCACCTTTCCACCACCAACCCAGTTAGGGGCTCGTCGGGATCCCTGCCGTGCACGACCGGTGCCTTTCTGGCGCCATGGTTTCTGCCCGCCACCAGAGACCTCACTGCGGGTCTTGGTTTTATGCGTGCCTGCTCGGGCGTTGGCCAGTTGTCGCACGAGAGCCTGATGCATTAATTCCTGTTTAATTTGAGCTTCAAAGATCTCAGGCGGGAGCTCCACCGTATCAACCTTCTTGCCCAGCATATTTACGACATCTACCTTCATTTCCGTTCGCTCCCGTTCGTCTTCTGCTTACGGGCTTCTTTAATTATGACAACCCCACCTCGCGGGCCTGGTACACTGCCGCGGACGCCCACCAGATTACGTTCTGGATCCACAAGTACCACGCCAAGATTCTGTGAGGTTACCCGTACACTACCCATATGCCCCGGACCGCGAGAGCCTTTGAACACACGTCCCGGTGTCGCACATGCCCCGTGTGAACCTGGAGCACGCTGTCGATCAGACTGACCATGGGTGATCGGCCCACCACCAAAACCGTGGCGTTTCATTGCCCCGGCGAAACCTTTACCCTTGGTGGTCCCAATAATATCGACGTTATCCCCGAGTTCAAATACATCAGCGGTTAATTTATCGCCTTCCTTGATTCCTTCTACCTTCTTCATACGCAACTCGCGCAGATACCGCAGAGGTGGAAGGTTATTGATTTTCAGATGACCAAGCTGGCCGCCTGAAAGTCTGGAAGGCTTACCTTCGCCAAAACCTAACTGCACTGCCATGTAACCGTCCCGCTTGTGCTGCCGGATCTGGGTCACATAACAAGGCCCAGCTTCAATGAGAGTAACCGGAATTGCAGATCCGGCATCATCGAAAATCTGGGTCATGCCAACTTTTCTGCCTAATAGCCCTTTCATCCTTTGTCTCCACAAGTTCAAATTTGACGGGACTGTCAACCTGGGCCAGGTTGCATCATCCCCGAACGTAAGGCAGTCAATCCGCTGCTGAAGGATGCTTTCGTTTTGGATCCCTCATACAACCGATTCTTACCTCACCCCCAACAGCTCAATAAAAATCGAACTGATAATACCTAAATTTTAATCTCAATATCCACACCTGCAGGCAGGTTCAAACGCATCAGTGTGTCAATGGTTTTTGAGTCCGGTTCAAGGACATCAATCAAACGCTTATGTGTTCTGATCTCAAAATGCTCATGCGAATCTTTGTCGATAAAGGTCGAGCGCCTAACCGTAAAACGTTCGATTCTGGTCGGGAGCGGTACAGGGCCGACTACTTTGGCACCTGTACGCTCCGCGGTTTCAACAATTCGCTTGGCAGATTGATCCAGGACCCGGTGGTCATATGCTTTTAATCGGATACGGATCTTTTGTTTTGCCATGTTCTACACCTACTCCAAGATTTCCGTGATTCTACCGGCACCGACAGTCAGGCCGCCTTCACGAATAGCGAAGGTCGAACCCTTTTCCAATGCCACCGGTGTAATC